>NZ_BAAILO010000485.1:19063-22990 GCF_054589115.1 Cupriavidus sp. 8B
CGCAGCCACATCGCGCCCACTGCCGGCAAGTCCCAAGTCAGCGTATGCGGCAACACAGCCGCGCTGCCGGTGGCCGCAAGTTCTGCCGCCACCGCGCGCGGCACGATGGTGATGGCGCGTGGCTGGTTGCGCATCAGCGTGGCGATGGTCTTGATCGAATAGGTTTCCACCATTGGCGTCGGCGGCACCGCGCCGGCGGTGGCGAACAGCGTGTTGATGGTGCGCCGGATCGGTGTGTGCGCGGGCGGCAGGATCCAGTCCAGCGCGGCCAGGCGCTGCCAGTCCAGCTTGCCGCGCCCCAGCCGCGCAGCGGCGGCGTTAGGCACCACCAGCGCCGGCTCTTCGCGGTACAGCGGCGTCTGCGCGATGTCGTCGCCCGGCGCGTAGAAGGACCGTGCGATCACGCAATCGAGCTCGTGCGCGCGCAGCGCCGCCACCAGTTCATCCGTGGTGCCCTCGCGCACCAGCACCGCCACGCGCGGCTGCTGCCGCAGGCCGTGCGAGCAGGCCGCGTCCAGCACCACCGGCGCCACATACGGAATCACGCCGATGCGCAGCCGCCCGTGCAGCCCGGCGCCGATCACCGCCAGCTCCCGCCCCAGCGCCTCCGTATCCGCCATCGCCAGCCGCGCATGCGCCAATACCGCCGCGCCGGTGCCGGTGGGCTCCAGCCCCCGGCGCGAGCGCACGAACAGCGGCACCATGAAGATCTCCTCGATCTCCCGCAGCGCCTTGGTCACGGCGGGCTGGGTCAGGTTCATCTCGGCCGCCACGCGCGAGACCGAGCGCTGGCGGTCAAGTGCCAGTAGCAGCGCCAAGTGCTTCAGGCGCAGGCGCGAGATGAGGTTGTGCTGAAGTTTGTCGACTGGGGACGGCAATGAAAGTCCTGGACCTGGGCGCGTTGCAAGCCTTTGATTCTACTAGGGCACTTTTGAGTCACCGGCTCCGCCAGCGTAAGTGCGTTAGCGCGCGGACTGCGGTCGTGACGTTGTAGCACAATGTCTGGTGGTTCCCGCCCGGTCCTCAGCGCCGAAATCGTCACTTCTATGAGAAGACACGATGAACAGGGTCACAGGCCACTTGGCCGTCCTCCTCGCATTGAGTCTGTTTGTCATCCGTGGCGCGGAGGCGTCCGATATTGTCTGCAAAACGACACACCACGCGAGCCCGACGCAAGCGCAGAAGCGCCCCCACGCAGCGAGGCTCATCTGCGACTACACCCTTCTCTCCATTAGCTATGAGCGCATCTACGCCGATCAGCAACGGCTGCTGCGCTCCGGCGCCATTCGCCAGGCGGATATCCTGGCCTGGCGCAAGAAGCGGGACGCTTGCGGCTCCGTGCGCTGTCTTGACGGCGTCTTCGCGCAATGGCCGCAGTACGAAGCGCGGCGCAAGTCCGCCTGGAACGCCAATCGCTCTAGCAAGCAGCCCGAGACGCTAGCGGCGCACGACAACCCACGACGCGCCGAAGCGGCAAGGCCGATGCCACCCAAACCGAATCCGCAGGCGCCAACGCAGCCGGTCGCCGCGCAACGCAACCCGCAACCGACCATGCTCGCCACCGCGACGGACACATCGTTGCGCGCGGCGCCGACTGTCGCCGCGGCGGCGCCTCTCGCTGGCAAGAAGGCTTCCGGCCCCAGGGGCGCGCTGGGCAACCTGGCCTGGTTTGGCGCGTTCGGCATGAGCCTGGCCTACCTGCTGAAACGGGGACGGGACGGGCGCTTGCGCAAAGTGGTTGAGCAGTACCGGACCGCACCGGCGCCCCTGCTGGTGTTGTACGCGTTGATTGTTGTGAATGTCCTGCTTCTGCTCTTCGCGTTGGCGTCGGGCTAGTCCGAGCGTAGCCGTGGCCCGCGTTATGCATAACCAATCCGTTATGCAATGATAATTAATTGACTGCAAACGGTTATCCGGGAACCTTATACTCCAAGGCACCAAACCTCAATCGGCTTGCGTTGCGCACTTCCGTACTCCGCCACCCTGCCCGATCCGCCACGGAGCTTCAATGTTCACCACCCGCCCGGAAATCGTCGGTACCTTTGGCGTGGCCTCGTCCACCCACTGGCTGGCCTCGCAAACCGCCATGAGCGTGCTGGAGCGCGGTGGCAACGCGTTCGACGCGGCGGTGGCCGGCGGCTTTGTACTGCAGGTGGTGGAGCCGCACCTGAACGGCCCGGGCGGCGAGGTGCCCATCCTGCTGTGGAGCGAGCGCGAACGCGCGGTGCGCTCCATCTGCGGGCAAGGCCCGGCGCCCGCGCTGGCCGACCCGGGCGCGATGCGCGCCATGGGGCTGGACCTGGTGCCCGGCATCGGCCTGCTGCCCGCCACCGTGCCCGGTGCCTTCGGCGCCTGGCTGACCATGCTGCGCGACTACGGCACCTGGACGCTGGCCGATGTGCTGGCCCCCGCCATCGGCTATGCGCGCGACGGCTTCCCGCTGGTGCCGCGCATCTCGCAAGCCATCCTGGCGGTGCGCGAACTGTTCCTGAACGAATGGCACAGTTCGGCCGACGTCTGGCTGCCGGACGGCCGCGTGCCGCGCCCTGGCGGCCTGCATGCGGTGCCTGGCGTGGCCCGCACCTATGCGCGCATCGTCGAGACGGCCGAAGCCGCCGGCGGCACCCGCGAGCAACAGATCGACGCCGCGCTGGATTGCTGGTACCGCGGCTTCGTCGCCAAGGAGATCGACAGCTTCTGCCGCACCCAGGCGGTGCGCGACACCACCGGCGAGCGCCACAAAGGCCTGCTGCGCCATGAGGACATGGCGCACTGGGCGCCCACCGTGGAAGCGCCGGCCACGCTGGATTTTGGCCGCTATACGGTGGCCAAGTGCGGCATCTGGAGCCAGGGCCCGGCGTTCCTGCAGCAACTCGGCATGCTGCGCCACGCCGATCTCGCCACCCACGCGCCCACCTCGCCCGAGTTCGTGCACCGCATTGCCGAGGCGGCCAAGCTGGCCATGGCCGACCGCCTGGCGTGGTACGGCGACCCCAGCTTTGGCGACGTGCCGCTGGCCGGCCTGCTCGATCCTGCCTACCTCGCCGCGCGCGCGCGCCAGATCGGCGAACGCGCCTCGCTCGACATCCAGCCGGGCACGGTCGATGGCCGCGCGCCCCGCTTGCCTGACCTCGGCGCGGCCCAGCGCACGCTGCGCCACGCCGACGTGCGCTTCGGCGTGGGCGAGCCCACCTTTGCGGCCATGCCACCGGTGGCGGAATGGGCCGAACGCGAGATCTTTGTCGGCGATACCTGCCACATCGACGTGATCGACCGCGACGGCAACATGGTCGCGGCCACGCCATCGGGCGGCTGGCTGTCGTCCAGCCCGGTGATACCCGAGTTGGGCTTCGCACTCAATACCCGCTTGCAGATGACCTGGCTGGAGCCTGGGCTGCCCAACACGCTCGCGCCGGGCAAGCGCCCGTGCACCACGCTGTCGCCCTCGCTTGCGCTGCGCGACGGCGAGCCCTACATGGTCTTCGGCACGCCCGGCGGCGACCAGCAGGACCAATGGTCCGTTGCCTTCTTCCTGCGCCACGCTGTGCACGGCATGAACCTGCAGGAGGCCATCGATGCGCCGGCCTGGCATATTGACCATTTCCCCGGCTCGTTCTGGCCGCGCTCGGTGGTGCTCAACCGGCTCAGCGTGGAGTCCCGGCTGCCCGAGGAAACCATCGCGGCGCTGCGCGCGCGCGGGCATGAGGTCAAGGTGGGCGAGCCGTGGTCGGAGGGACGGATGTCCGCCTGCACGCGCGAGCGCGATGCGCAGGGACGGCTGGTGCTGCGTGCCGGGGCTAATGCGCGCGGCATGCAGGGGTATGCGGTGGGGCGTTGAGGCGTTGAGGCGTTAGGGACGTTGCCAGCATAGAGGCCCTTGAGAACCGCCGCTGGTTTGCTCCCCTCTCCCGCTTGCGGGAGAGGGGA
>NZ_BAAILO010000485.1:23126-69294 GCF_054589115.1 Cupriavidus sp. 8B
CATAGCAATCGGAGAAGGAAAGAGATGAAAGCCGTTTTGAAGCGCTGCTTGCTGGGTCTTGCCACGTTCTCGCTGTTTGCCGCTGCCTCGGGCGCCGGCGCAGCCGACCCCTTCCCGCAAAAGCCCATCACGCTGATCGTGCCGTGGGCCGCCGGCGGCTCCACCGACATCCTGGCGCGTGTGCTGTCCGAGCACCTGACCCGCTCCCTCGGCCAGCCGGTGATCGTCGACAACAAGCCCGGCGCATCCGGCAATATCGGCTCCGCCATGGTCGCGCGCGCCAGGCCCGACGGCTACACCCTGCTGGTAGGCTCCATGAGCACCCACGCGATGAACCCCGCGCTGATGCCCAACATGCCCTTTCGCGGCGTGGAAGACTTCACCCCGCTGGGCCTGCTGGCCTATGTGACCAACACCATGGTGGTCAACCCGTCGGTGCCCGCGCACAACGTCAAGGAGCTGATCGCCTACGCACGCGCCAACCCCGGCAAGCTGGCCTATGCCAGCGCCGGCCCCGGCTCCACCAACCACCTGAGCGCCGTGCTGTTCGAGAAGATGGCCGGCGTGCAGATGCTGCACGTGCCCTACAAGGGCGGCGCGCCCGCCGTGGTCGACACGGTGGCCGGGCAAACGCAATTGCTGTTCTCCGCCGGCACGCAGACCCTGCCCCACGTCAAAGCCAACAAGCTGCGCCTGCTCGCCGTGACCGAAGCCAAGCGCTCGCCGCTGCTGCCCAACGTGCCCACCGTGGCCGAGACCGTGCCCGGCTATGAGCTGTCCGTCTGGTATGGCGCCTTCGGCCCAGTCGGCATGCCGCCCGCGCTGGTGACGCGCCTGAACCAGGAGATCAACCGCATCATGTCGCTGCCGGACGTGAAGGAGAAGATGAACGCCATCGGCGTGGAAACCGCCACCTCCACGCCCCAGCAGTTCGGCGCCATCCTGCGCCGCGACGCGGACCGCTACGGCAAGCTGATTCGCGACCTGGGCATCAAGGGGGAGTAAGGCTGTGACCGATATCGTGAATGATGCCGTGCCCGCCATCGTGACCTTGCCCGTGCCGCTGCTGGCGTCGCTATGCGACACGCTGGCGCGCGCAGCCGAGCCAACCGTCGCCTTCGATGCGATCGGCAGCGCCACTGCCGCGCTGCTGGGCCCGGGGCTGCTCACCATCAACGCTTACCAGCGTGCCAGCTCGGAAGTGGTGCGGCTATGGTCGTCGGACACCGCCGCCTACCCCGTGGGCGGCCGCAAGCGCAAGGCCGATACGCCGTGGACACGCCGGGTGCTGCATCAGGGCGAGGTCTTCGTGGGCGAAGGGGACGCGGCGCTTGAAGCCGTGTTCGACGATATTTCGACGATTCGCGGGCTTGCGCTTTCGGCGGTGGTGAATGTGCCGGTATGCGAGCGCGGACGTTGCGTGGGCACGTTCAATTTCCTCGCAGCGCGCAGTGCGTGGACGCCAGGCGAGGTCGCCGTGTTGCGGTTGTTCGCGCAGATGGTGGCGCCGGCGGTGATGGCCGCTGGCCGGGCGGTGCAAGCGGACCATTGAGACGGGACCGCGGTCACCCGCCCCCGCCATCCCGGGCAAGCGGCACTTTCAGCATGAAGCAAGGTGTAGGGACTTGACGAGGGTCCCTGCAAAAGGCGAAAGGCCAAAGCCGGAAGGCGGAAGCCGGATCAAGCACCATCAATTGGCTGCGACCAGCTTCTGGTAGGCATGCAACAGCTCGTCAGCGGTAGCAAAGCCATCGATCCGCAGCCATGATTCCCCTGGTGCTCCACGCAGGAAGACCACGGGACTGTGCTTCATCTTGTCCTCGTGATAGACGTTGAACGCGCGCTGCGTCGCCACGCTCGCGGCAAGAGCGCCGGTGTAGTGCTGCCATTCGGGACCCGCGCCGAACTTCGCCGCATACTCATGCAGGCGCGACGGCGTGTCCTGCTCCGGGTCGATCGAGATCGACACCATGTGCACCTTGTCACGGTTCGGGCCAAGTTCGCCCTGCAATTGCGAGAGCGTCTGGCTGATCACCGGGCAAATGGATGTGCAAGTGGTATAGATGAACGTCAGGACCACGGGGCGGCCATCGTCCAGTTCGTCCTTGAGGGAGACGGTCCGGCCATCGTCTCGTACCAGCGTCACGGCAGGCAGCGAGTAGGCCACGGTCGATGTTCGCATGTCCCGCATCATGTGGTGATGCGCATGCGGATCGGCGTCTTCGTGCGCCACTGCATAAGGCACCACCACCGCGATCGTGCTTCCCACCGCAATGGCCGATACCAGCGCCGTGCCCCATCGTTCTTTGAGCGTTCTCATGGAAACCTCCCTCAGCAATCATCGACTGGCTGCGCAAGCATGATCGTCTGGCGCCGATTGCCTCTCCCATGACGCGCTCTCGCTTTCGCCCGCATTCGAATTGAATTATGTAGACCCGCGTGGGCGCCCGATATGGGTCGACCCCCTACTGCGGCGGTAGGGCGATCCATCATGGCTGCCCATGACCGCATGGCATGTCGGATTTTGACAACTCGCACATTGCTTGCCTACGGCACTGTCCACTCCCCGTCCGCAGCCAGCCGTGTGTGCTCAGGCTCCGCAAACCGGACGATGTAACCCCCTTTGGAAGCGAAGCGCTGACCTGGCCCAAGCGTCAGGCGTGGATAGTAGCCAGTGATGATCCGGCGCTCGATCATGTCGTCCATGCGCTCCACCAGGTAGTCGCGGGCAAACGCATCGACCATGTGGCTCAGCGTCTCCGCCAGCAGGCCACAGGCAAGAAACGTGTCCGCCTGCGTCTGCTCGGCGACGACCGGAATATGCCGGATGGCAAACCAGCCCAGCGCATAGTCCACCCGCACGCGCCGGCGCTCCGGCAGGTCGACGGGATAGGCGAGGCGCGTAACGCCGCGCCAGCCCGCAGGCAACGGCGTGCGCTCGAGCCCGCCCATCAGGCCTGACATGAACACGTCGGCGCGCGGCGGCGGCACGCTGCCAAGCGCGGCGACGTCGCCCGGCCGTAGCCACAGCATGAGCGCCTGAGCGCCCGATGCGCCGCGCAGCGCTTGCGCCACACTCTCGCCGCTCGCGAGAACGCGGCTGGATACCGCGACACCGTGCCCCTTCAGCTTGGCGGCTAGCGCCTTGGCCGCCGCCTCCCCGCTATCGCCCGCACGATAGATCTGGTGCACCGACTTCACCACCTTGCCACTGTCCGCATCCAGGACTTTCTTCGCGACCAGGTCCGCTTCCAGCAGCACGCCGCTGGAGAAATACAGGGAGTAGAAATCAGTGCTGCTGTTGACCGGTACCTCGATATTCGGAAACAGGCATGGCACGGATTCCTGCTCGCAGAACGCATGGACCGGCGCCCAGTTCCTGCCACCGAGCCCGGACACCACGGCAAGGACAGGCTCCGCCGCCATATGCCTCCTGAGTTGATCCTGCCAGGTCGCTTCCGGGCCGGTCAGCTCCCAGACATGCAGTTGCCAGCGGCGATTGACCATGAACATCATCTTGCGCGATGTACGTAGCGCAGGGGTCGGTCCGAGCGGAAACGTGTTCTTGTCGGCGAAGTAGTGATCCAGCACATCCAGCATGCCGCGCCGCTTCACGGGATCCGCATCCGGCGTGATGATGGTGGCAAAGTGGAGTACCGTGTCCGTGACCCCAGGCGGCTTGCGTTGGTCCATCCGCTTCAGGTATGCGATCAGTGCGGCCATGTCGGCATCGTTCAGCGCGAACTGCGGCATCAGGTAGTTCAGGGGCCTGCCTTCCGAATCGAGGCCTTCGCGGATGGCCCTGGCAATGGTGTCATCGGTATAGGGGTCACGATCGGCCCGCATGCCTTCGACATAGGGCAGGTCGAGGTCCTCGAGGCTCCTGGCGCGCGGGTGAAGCAGGTACCGCCCGGTGATCGGCGGTACGGTGCCAAAGCCCTCCTTGGCACCGAGGCCGCTACGCCGATGGCAGTTGACGCAGGCCGCGGCGGCCCCCTGCATGCGCATGCCGCCCTCGCGGATCGCATCAAGCGGCGCGCCCGAAGGCAGCTCGCCGCGCTGGAAAATCGCTTCGCCGGCATCCGTTGTCGAGGCGCCGCTGGCCTGGCCGCCAAACCCCGTCAGTGCGGCGACAACGAAGCACACGACGAGCGCCCGCAGGGCGGATGGTCCCCGGCTCATCGCTATGGCGCCGGCCGGACCATATCGCCCGACCCTGGCCGCGCCTGGGCGTCGATCGAAACCGGCTTGTCCTGTCTCGGCGTGCCGGGCTTGGCGAACATCCAGTCTCCCAGCGACGGATTGAACGAGACCTCGTCGATCACGAGCTTATCCGTTGCCTGAGCGGTCGCAATGCCGCTCTCGATCGTGCACGGTATCTGCAATCCGTCGATGGCCCTGTAGTCGCGGTAGAACACCGTGACAGTGTGCGGCTGGCCAAGCACGTTACGGGATTCGCGGTCGTATTTGATCTCCAGGAATGTCTTCGCGTCGATCCACAAGCGGCGGGTCCCGCCCGACGGTAGCCTGATGGCAAGGCGGTACGCCCTGTGCCCTTCGACTTCATCGACGCCGTCGAGGGTAATGGCGATACCCTTGGCTTGGTAGTCCATGAGCGGCCCATCGATGACCTGCTCGTCATGCGCGAACTTCACCTCCTCCATCGTGTAGGGCTGCAGATTCGGCTTGCCGCCCTGGGTCGGATGGAGCTTCCAGCCATGGCTACCGTCAAAAACGCGCACCGCCATCTGATTGAGCGCTGTGATCTCGAAGCGCGTCTTGTTGGGACGCTTCATCGCCAGCACAAAGTGCGCAGGCGCATTGGCGCTCTCCACGTGCCCGACCCAGACCATGGTCTGGATCTTCCGCCATGCCTCAAGCCCTCCCCTGGCGACGGCGTTCTTCTCTACGATCTGGGCCACGCTCAGATCGGGCGTCGTGACAGGGTCCCCCGCCATCGCCATCGCCGAGATACAAACGGCGAGCACCCCCGCAATCCGTCTTATAGTCATAGTCCCCCCATCCCCTTACTTGCCGGGTACCTTGGCCGGCTCCAGCTGCGGCTTCGCGAACAATACATCGTCCACCGGCTGATTCAGCGCCACATGTTGAATGGTCATCTGGCGAGTCTTCTTGACGCCTTCGACAACGGTCTCCAGGACATGCGGAATCTTCAGCCCGCCCTCCGCCTTGTAATCCCGGTAGTAGACGGCAACGTTGTGCATTCTGCCGTCCAGTTTGCGTGGTTCGCCATCCATCTTCAGTTCAAGAAAACTTGTTGCGTCCACCCACACGCGCCGTTCCGTGCGGTCTTTCATCGTCAGCTTGAGTATGTAGGCCTTGTGCCCCTCCACGGACTCCATTCCCTGCAACTCGACCGTGGTGCCCTTCTTGGCGTAGTCGACCAGCGGACCGTCCAGTTCCGCCGAGGCTGCGGCGGACTTGGCCTCGGCAGGTGTGTAAGGCTCGACATCGTCGCGCCCCAGGAAGGGCCTGACTTTCCACCCCTGCGCGCCGTCGTAGACCTGCAGGGCCGTCTGCTCCTCGAAGCGGACTTCGAACCGGCTCTTGTGCGGCCGCTTCATGGTCGCCACGAACGGCAGCTTCACATCTTTTTTGCCCCCGGCATCGAGCTGGCCCGACATCGTCAGGCTGCTAACCGCCCGCCAGGCATCAAGCCCACCGCGGGCCGCCACACTCTTGTCGACGATTTGCGCTGCCGTCAGCCGGCCCGCCGGCGCGGCTTCCGTCGCCGCGCCGGCCGATGCGGCCACTGAAGCCAGGCCCAATGCCAGGAAGAGAAAACGGTTCATGAGTACACCCCCCTTCGATCCATGCCCCACAGATCGCGCTCCCGCGCGATCATTCAACGACCAGGCCGTCGATATGAAAGGAACCGATCATCACATTGACACGGTCCCCGGCTTTAATCAGATTGCCCTTATTGGAAAACACCATCCAGTACTCCTGACCAACGGCCAATGGGCCCGACTGCCGAAGCTGGCCGATCTTATCCATCACAGGAATCTGGAGTAGGGCTTGGCTCCTTCGCCCAAGCAAGTAGGGCGTCGCATTCTTGTCGCCCAGCACCTTGGCGATCCACGGGTCAGTAACGCGATAGCTAAAGCGAATCAGGTTGCCCGACGCGGTTCGACGCACGTGCAAATCGCCGACGCCGCGATAGAGTTCGTAGTAGATCTTCGCGTTCTTGGGCACCTTCACCGGGGAATAGGGCGAGGTCCCGTCCGGCGGCGAAGGCGCACGCGCTGGTGTTGCCGAAGGGGCTTCCAGAGGGAAGGCCGATTCGGCCAAGGCCGCACCCATCCAGACGCTGCCCGCAAGCAGCGCCGCGATCGCCGTTGAATTCCTTGCATGGCTGGACATGTTCGTACTTCACCCTGGCGGCCACTTGTTGCTGGTTCTTTGCCACGGGAGGCGCGCCACAGGCCGCGCCTCCCTCCCTCCTTCACTTCGGCTTGGACCCTTCCTAACGGGCTGCCACTCCCGTCAAGGCCGACGTCTGCGTACCGGCCCCATCGGTAATGCTGAGCGTGCCGTTCTGCGCGGAATTCGCAGCATCCCGACCGGGAGGCCTGAATTGCACGGCGATCGCGCAGGTACCGTTAGGATCCAGGCTAGTGATACGGTTCGCCGCGGTCGGGTTGACCGTGCCGCATGTCGTCTGCTGTGGAACGATGAAGTAGTTCGTGCTGTCCACCGTGATCACCGGACTCGCAATGTTTGTCAACCGTACGCTGCCGGTGTTCTTCAACGTGAAGATATGAACTAGCCCCGCCTCGCCCCGCTCGACTCTGCCGAAGTCCTGCGTGGGCGGCGTCAGGCTCGCCTTGGGCGCGGCGCCGGCTACGAACTCAACGGCCCCGATATCGAATCCGCTACCTTGCGGTCGTGAGGTGCCGAAAAAGTCCTGCTTCGGCGCTCCCGCGCTGTTGGCGGCATCGATTGCTGGTGAACCCGACGTGATGGAGTAATCGCCAAGCGGGACACCGTAGCCTGCGCTGCCCGACGAGATGCTCGCGTTGGCCAGGGAGAGCGGTCCGTAGGACATATTGATCCACTGGTTGCCTTCATCCGGGGTAGCAGTCGGCATCAGGCCGAAAAGCGGGTTGGGCAGGACAGCGTCCGCGATACCCGGAGGCACGGAGAATCCGACCCCACCACCTTCAGGCGGCACTCGCGAGCCATTGCAGTACTTGCTGACCACGGAGGGATCGGAACCCTGGTTGTTTGCCCCTTGGTAATCGGCGGCGTCGGTCAGGATCGAGTATCGCGGGTTGAGCGTCACGCCCGACTCATGCTTGCTCGGCCCGGAGTCGCCGAAGGCGCCGATGTCCCAGTAGACAGCCTTGGGATCGCAATAGCCCGTCGTCTTCGTTGCCTGGTTCAGCGTCGGGATTAGCGTCACGGTGTTCTGCAAGCCCGGTATCGATGGATTGGTGTCACCCACCTTGATGTAGAACGAGCGGTTCTGCCAGAAGAGGTTGTTGGACAGCACCGGGTTCGAGAACGTGGTACAGGCCGTGGTGCCTCCCGGGCAGGTAACGCTCGAATTGTTGAACGCGCCGATAAAGTTTGTCGTATGACGCGCCGTCTCCAGGCCGGCCGGCTGGTAGGCCGACGTCGTGATGGGATCGCAAGTCGTCTCCGCGCCCACGGTGGTGCAATTCGTCGGCGGCGGCACATTGGCCTGAGTGGCTGCGGCCGTGTTGAAGAGTACTCCCGCCGACGCGGTCGCATCGTTGGAAACCACCGTGTTGTTGATGAAGTTGACCGCCACCGCATCCTGGAGCGATACGCCACCCCCCGCCCATCCAGCGACGTTATTCACGATGATGTTGTTGGTGACGGAGACCTGGTACCACTTCGTCGGATCGTTGGGACTGCGTTGCACATCGGTGCCGTTGATCATCTGCAGCCGCAGCCCGCCGCCCTTGCCGCTCTCTGCCGTGTTGCCGATGATGAGATTGCCATCGATCGTCAGGCCAGGGCCGGCGCCGTCGGAAAGCTGTGGCGCGCAATCAAGGTCGACCAACTGGTTCTCGCAGAAGGTGCCATCCGGCGGCACACCTTGGGCGATAATGCCGCCGCCATAGGTGGGTAGCGTCGGGTTGTTGCTCTGGTTGAAGAGCACCAGGTTGTGCGAGATGTCGCCGCCAGCGCTGAACCCAAAGTGGGCAACGCCGCCGCCGTCACCGCTGCTCATATTGCCGCACACCCAGTTGTAGTTGAAGCGGTAGTTGTCCGCACCCGAACAGAAGGTCACACCGCCGGCCGACGAAGGCGTGGTCGAATTGATTTCGTCGCCGTAGGAAGCGTTGGAAGTGACCGAGTTGTGATGCACGTTCACGTTCGTGTTATAGCCGAACGGAATCTGGGTCACGCCGTCCGCGCCGCCTATGGTCCCGTCCGGCACTTCCACCTGGCCAACCGTGATCCCCCCGGTGAGCGTGCCGGCATTGCCGAAGACGCGGTTGTTGGAAATCTCCATGTTGTGGTTCCAGCCGTGCAGGAAGATGCCGCCACCGCCTTGGGAGCTGTTGGTGAAGGTAATGCCATCGATGCGCGACGGGTTGCAGAGGAAGTTGCTGGGATTGTTTGCGCAATCCGTTGCACTTGCCGTCAGCGGCACGCAGATGCCATTTGCGATGCAATTGGGGTCGGCCTGTCCACCGACGTCTTGCACGCCTTTCCCCAGAACCGTAATCGCCGCGCCTTCGTAGGCACCCATCAGCGTGGGCTCTATCAGAAGCTCGCCCAGATTGCCGTTGAGCGTATTGTCCCATCCGACGGTTGGCTCGAGTGGTATCGGGTCAATCCGCCGCTGCATGGCCGAGGGATCGGTCGACGCACCCGTGCGGCAGCTGTAGGTATTCGTCGGATCGAAGGGATTCGTCGACGAAATCGCACCGCCGTTGCGTGACACGCCAAACAGGCAGCTGACCTGCGCGCGCCAGGGATCCATCTTGCCCGAGGGATGGGTATTGGCATTGACCGTCACCGAGGCAGCGCCCACGCCTTGCAACCGCACCGGCTTCCACATCAGCAGCATCTCCTTGTAGACACCCGGGCCCACGATGATCAGGTCGCCCGGCAAGGCGTTGTCGATCGCGGTCTGGATGGCGTTGCTGGTGGCGTTCTCGCCAGCGACGTAGGTCGGCATATTGCCGCCGATGGTAACGCTGACCGTGTCCACGGACTTCTTGCCATTGCCGGCTGTGATCACCAGTTCGCCGTGATCCGACGACGGCAAGGCAGGCACGGCAACCGTGATCGTCTGGTCGCTCCACGATTGGATCGTCGCAGGTACGCCGCCGATCGTTACGCTGGAAGCCACAGCGCACGTACCGCCCACGCTGGTGCACTGGCTTCCGAAGCCATAGTGGCGCTGGATGAACTTCTGGTTGTAGGGGGCCTTGCTCGCTCCTGGTCCACTATAGGCATGGTTGGGTACCTGCTGGTCGCCCAAGGCGGTGATCGTCAAGGTGTGGCCCGCAGCGCTGACCCAGGGGCCGGCACCGCCGTTGCTGACATCGCCGACTACCGTCGAGATCGCAGGCGTGGCATCCGGGTACGCGCAGTCAGGCTGGTTATATCCATCCGCGAAAGCCTGGACGGGTACCACCGGCGTGTCCATGTACTGGGTCTGTCCCGGCATGAATGGGATCTCGTAGCAGAACTGGCTGTAAGCAGGGTTGTACAGGGGATCCTTGATCGTCTGTCCGGGATGCGCCGGGTCCGGCATGTCAGGGTCGTTCATGCACGCGACCATCATCGTCGGCGCATAGCCGGTCGGATTGGGCGGGTTGACCTGCCAGGTGGAGTAATTCAAGCCATTGAAGATGCCCCACTGGTCGGCATACACGCGCGCGACTTCGTTGCCGGCAAAATCCTTCATGGATACCGGCAAGTTGGGCACGGCAAACTTCTCGCCGAATTGCGGCGAATACGGGTCGAACTCCGAAGAGAAGTCGTCCAGCATGAAGCCGGTGAAGTGCGCCGCGACGTGCGTTGAGCTGAACACCCAGAATTTCGCCAGCACAGTCATCTCGTCGGTCAGCGTCACCTCCTTGCGGTCGCACAGACGCCGCTTGGCTCCCGCGAACGGCGCCACTTCCTGCGCGCCGGGAAACAGGCTGAGGTAGTCGGGAACAATGCGCGAGGCACCGACGCAAGGCCAGAAGGTCTCGACGCTCCCCGTGTCGCCCTCATGCCGGGGAGAGGATCCCAGATCCGTGGTCGGGTTCTGCGGATTGTTCCGGTTATACGTGGCATTCACCGCCGCTTGGTCAGGCAGGATGAAGATGCTGCCCAGGCCCAAAAACTGCTGGGTCACCGGCGCGATGTAGTTGTCGCCGATGAGGATGTTCTTATCTTCCTCTTTCACCAGTTCGTAGCCCGGGGGCACAACCACTTCGACCACATACTTGCCGGGGGGCAGCATGGGCGTTCCGCCTTCCTCGCCTCCGCCAGTCGCGGGATTGCGCACACAGATGCGGCAGTTGGTGCCGTTGGGCTTTCCAGTTCTCGGATTCCTGCCTGTCACGCTGGGGAATTGATACATCCCATCGTAAGGCGCCGGCTGCAGCTGATTGAACATGTGCATGCCGTCGTAGCACTTGAACTGAGATTTTGCGGGCAAGGAGCGATGTTGCGGATCGAGCCACTGGGTGCTGTTCTGCAATGTAAAGAAGTATGGGTCGGTGGTTTCCTGGCCTGGACAGTTCATATTAGGCACGCCGTCGGAGCGGAAGCCCTGCGCCCAAACATCCCAGCTGCTGGTCGTGGTGGTGTCAACCAGCGTCAAGCTGGACGTTCCATCCGGAGCGGTGCCCTCTTGATACAGGTTGACGGTTACGTTCGGCACGTTAGGCGTCCAACTTGTGTGGATCAGCAGCGCGGGATCGTCAAATGGCCGCGTCGAGGCGTAAATTACCTCACCCTTGATGCCGCCGTTCTCATTCGTGGCGAACGGCGCCTTGCCAAACTCGATGAACGAGCTCTGGCCAGAGAAGCCCTGCCAGCCCAGGGTGGTCACCGATGGGGGATCAATCCGGCCGGTCGAAGGATTGGACGCACTGCTTCCCGGGCCATTCAGGATCGAATAACCGGTGCAGTCCGCATTGTCGCAATACACCGCCCCGGGTACCCGAAGGTGGGGAGGGAGATGGGCTGTCGCAGATTCCGTTGTGTTGGCGAAATTCTTGGCAATGGTCGAACCACCTCCATCTTTCGTGCCATCCGGCGGGCCGCCTGCGTCGTAGACCACGTGTACACCCGTCTGCTTGAAGCGGGTCGTATCGGCTTCAACCACATACCAGTTGAACAGCGGGAATACCTCGTTGAACGCGGCGTAGCCGTTGAGGTCGGTATTATTGAAATTGGAATAGCTGCCGTCGCGGAAGCGGATGTTGGTCGGAACCAGCGTCAGACCAGGCTCGCCGTCTTGCGACACACCGTCGCGGTTCAGGTCGATGAAGGTCCGGGTATAGAGATTCGTGTGCCATTGCAGGACCGCCAGGTCTTTGACATCGACATTCCTTGCATCGGGTCCCAGTTTTACTGCCGTGGCAAGGCCGTCGACGATCTGGTCGTTCCACTGGTCGAGGACCGTCAATCTGAAGGTGCCATCGGGAATCCCGGTAAAGCTGAACTCACCTTTGTCATTGCATTTGGCGAATGCAATATCCTCGCCGTCCGGATCTCCCAGGCTCACAAAGCACTGTGTGAAAGCCAGGGAGTCACGCGAACCGCTGCTGTAAAGATGCTGGTTGGGCGGGCGGCTGTAGTGCAGGTTGGTGATTCTGCCCTTGACAGAATTCTGGCACGAGGCTCCGGGAAGATCGCATACCCCAGTCTTCCCATTGGTCCTGCGCGCATTGATGATCTTCGCGTTCGCGAAGCCCACGGAGACGTGGAAACCCGCCGGCCCAAACTCCTGAAAGTACGCTGGCCCGCCTACCTTGATGAAAGCGTCATGGGCCTTCTGTCCGTCGAGCGTATTCGTCTGGAGCCACTCTTCCCCCTTGGCAATTCTATCGGCGGCCGGTGTTGCGACCACGCCGTACCTGCCGGGCATCAGGTTAGCAATGATGGCCTGGCCGACCAAGGGCGAGAGTGTCGTGCCATCGGACTCATATTTCGGGCAGGTTGGAATCATGCCGACCAGTCCGTCTTTCGCCGATTTCGGCGATGGTGAAATCGGGCACGCGTTTAACCCCGTGCGCGGATCAATCATCCCCTGCAAGGAATTGGACAACGGCATGTTGAACATGTCGTAAGTCATCTGTCCGGTCGGGTCCCCCGTGCCGCCAGCGTCATCGAAGAGCTTGATCTCAAAGCCTCCCAGTCCCGGCTCCCGGGCCGTCCCAAAGGCATCGGTTCCGCCGCTGACGTCCACTTCGCCATTGAGAGGGGCGTCATCCTCGAACACGAACACCGAAACCTTCGCCGTCTGCAGTGGCGTTTGCTGCAGGGGCACGTTGACCACTTTCTGCGCGGGCGCGATCGGTGCGCCGCCCATGCCGTGGCCACAGCTTCCTGTTCCGGCGGTGAAATCCGTGCCACCGGGGCCGGACGGGCAGTCCTTGGCGATACTGAAAGGTCTCTTCGGTCCATTGGGGTTGGCTGGATCCACCGGTTGGGGACCGCCAGAGCCGGCAGAGAATGTATTGCCGGCATCGCCGGGCAGGATCGATATGTAGTAGTGTTTGGTCGGGTCGAGCGCTACGTCCTTCGGGTCGACCGGGGTCTGCTGCCCGGCGTCCGTGCGACAAACGCCATTGCCGATGTCGCATACGGCTGGCATGTGCGAATTGCTCGCCGGGTCGAAGACCGTCTGGCCCCCCTCGCAAGCGACCGTGCCGACGCAGCCCGCAGCGATGACCGGCATGTAGCTGGTATGGAAACTGGTCCCTAGGCTCGGCACCGGCAGAGGCGGACAATTGGCGGGCCGCTTGGCAATGTTCACCTGGCATGCAGGGTCAACCTGGAAGGTACGGTCTTCCTCGATAATCCAGCGGTAGTCGGTGATCTGAACCGGTTTCGCCCCCGGCAGCACACTCGGCGCGTCATATACATTGACGGTAAGGCCGCTGCCACCCTTGAATGTCAGCCTCACGGTTGCGGGCTTGCTCGGCGTCTTTTGCGAATTCACCGCGGTATACTTGAAGCTCATGCTGCCAGTTGTTCCGGGGCCTGGCGGCGTTGTGGGCACTGCCGTGAATGACCCGTCCGTATTCAGCGTAACTGTGCCGCCTGTAGCGCTGACAAGCGAGGCTGTCAGCGGAAGTCCTGATTGATCGCCATCGTTCGCCAACACGCCGGGCGCGCTGATCTGCAGCCTGGACCCGACGTTACTGGTGAAACTGTCGTCGACGGCCGTCGGCGCCCGCCCCAGGCAGCTGCCCGTGCAGGCGGACAACGTTACCTTCGCCTTGAGCGCAGGATTACCGTTCGCCTGATACGTGAAGCTGTCGGACGTCGTACCGGAACCGGGCGCATAGGCAAACGTACCGTCGATGTTCAAGGTGACCGTGCCGCCCGTGGGCGCTGTCAGGATCTGGACGCCGTAAACACCGACATCGTTGGCAATCACACCCTTGGCGGGGTCCGTAATGGTCAAGTTGCTGCCCGGAACCAGGAAGTAGGAGTCAGGGTTAGCCTTCGCAGTGACGCCGCTGGCGGGCAGCGTAGCGCCATTGGCACCGAAGTAGGCCAGCATGCCGCCGTCACGCTGATTGTTGGTAGACAGGCTCAACTGGCGGTCAAACACCGCCAGGGCCGCAGGCGCGGTCGCAGGCGCCACGGGTACCGGCGCATTGATTAATACATCGTAAGTCTTGCCCGCTGCCAGGAAGACTTCGTTCTGGATCCGGCGGTTGCCGGGAAGGAGGTTGCCGTCTTCCGCAACCAACGAAAGGCCGGAGACAACCTTCGGCGTGCCTGAGCTACTGTCGCTGGTTTGCGCCCCGACAATGGAGGGCACGTGCATGCGCAGGCCAGCGTTCACGAGGCGCACCAAGACCGTACCGGTGGCGTTGGCAGGGTTCGTTGCGAACAGCGAGCTCGCTGCCTTGGTCCTGTCAAAGGCGACGCCATTGATCAGGTAGTAGCGCGGGTCGTAGTTGACGGCTGGCGGATAGCACGCGGCGGCGCCATCGCTGCAAAGAACGCCTTTCGTCACCAATGCCACCGCGAGTTTTGCGTCGGTGCCCGTGCCAGACTGTCTCGTTACCGTTGCGTCGGGAATTGAATAATAGCCCGTGCCGCCGCTGTCAACCTGGATGGAGGTGATTGCGCCGGTGGAATCCACACTTGTGACGTGGGCCGTCGCCGCCACTGAAGAGCCGCCGCCGGAAAATGCGATGGTCTCGCCGCCCTGGTAGCCAGTACCGCCGACAGGGTTGCCGGCGTTGTCGAGTGCCACCGACACGGAACTAACCGTATCCCTGAGAACACGGGCGGAGGTCTCGCTGAAGCCCGCAGCCTTCACCGCTGCATCCACGGCGGCGTTTTGCGTGGCATCGATTTCACTGAACAGCAGTGGAACCTCGCCGTTGTAGGTCACGCCCGGATAGGCTACGCCCAGCGCCGGTACCACGGGAGCGGTTGTGACCACCAGCACGCCATAAAGACCCATGGGACCCTGGATGGAGGGGTGGGTTCCCGATTCAATCAGGTAAGTACCGGGCTTGAGACCCTTCCACAACAGCTTTGCTGAGCTTCCGGTCGTCACCTCGGTTGCAAACGACTGGACACGAACCCCCTGCGTGGGTGGATTGAAGGTGGCGCCATTGCTGTCCCCGGCGATCGGCCAGGTAACGCTCTGGATGGCATGGGCCGGGCTGGCCACGGTTGCTCGCTCGGCGCCCAGACCACCGCCCAATTGACCAACGATCACCAGCGACGTGGGTATGCCCGCGGTGGCACCCGGAGGAACCGGCAGATTGTTCTTGAGGTTGATCGTCAGGTCGCCGGGAGGCACGGTAATCACCACAGGCGACCAGGCCGTCCCGGCATTCGGGTTCAAGCCCTTGCAGGTGGCGCGCGTGCCGGGACCATTGCAGGTGTAGCCCCACATCGGCACAAGTTGTCCGTCGGGAAGCGTGGTACTGGTCGCGTTCGCTGTCAGGTCGACACTCTGCGCGAAGGACACGCAGCTTGCCATGAAGAGAACCGATGCCGCGAGGCCTGTCTTGACCAAGTCGAAGAGGCTCGCCTTGAACTGGTTGGATCTCATCGCGTTTCCCCTGACCTCTAGTTGGCTTCGTTAATATTGAAGGCTTGTGGATCGACAAGCATCATCATCATCATCCCGCCCGGGAAGATATTGTTCGTGGTGATCTCTCGCTCATTGTGCGAGTGCCACATGAAGGCGAACCCAGCTTCGCTCGTCGGAGGGTTCGCGACCGTGCCCGAGGGCGGCGTGGTGCCCGTAGGGCCAACAGCGCGGACCGTCGCATCGGGCCCAAGGTAAGGACTGCCGCCATACCAGGTACCGTTCGTCAGGATGTTCGCATCGGGCAGCGTAACGGGACCGCCATTGCCGACCTGGCCGAACGGATGGGTCTCGAGGGCCTTGTTATGATCCTGGCACCACTCGTAGTAGTTCGGCGCCAGCGGATCGTCCGTGTAGTATCCGTTCTTGTCCGGGTTGCAGACCACTGGCTTGCCGAGGTATCCGGGGAACTTCGGGTCGGTGTACACGCCGCCCTCGACATGACCGTATACGTCCCAGTTGAGGCCTCTGCCCGTCCAGTAGAAGATGCCATCCATCGCCAAGCCAGGCGTGGTCGTCGTGGTGAACAGCAGTGGCCCGGCAGGCGAGGCATTGTCGGTCTGACTGAGCAGCAGATTCCCGTCGCGCGCCAGCACCCGCACGTGATTGCCGTGCTCATGGAACGGATGCTGCCAGCGGCCGGTACCGATGATTCTCAGCAGCACGAGCTCACCGGGATGCATATGCGGATTGCCGTTGTATGGCTGGTGCGGATACTGCACGGCATAATTCGGATCCATGTCGTCGGGCATGGAGCGGCCATTGATCATGAAATAAGCCGGATGGTAGGGCTCGGTCTCCACCGTCATGCAGCCGCTGGGCCGTGTGCACGCCTTCCCGGCCGGTGTCCCGACCTGCTGTTCCGCCTGGGAATGGATGCGGGGATCCATCTCGGAGAACTGGAACAGGTACTCGCGGTCGTAGCACGCGGCAGGGTTAGAGTAGGCCGCCGCGGCGTTGCGGTAGTCAGTCTGCCCGTCCGGCAGCGTGCTGCCGACGGCACGGCAGCCAGAAGGTACGGTGGTCGGCAGAACAATGATCGCGCCATACAATCCCATCTCTATCTGCAGGTCGCCCTGCGTGCCGCTGTAATAGCCATGGGTACCCTCAGTCGCTGCGACGAAGCTATAGGTGACCGACCCGCCGTGTGCGGCCTCCCTCGTGAGCAGGCCTGGCACGCCGTTTGACGTGGTGACCTGGAACCCGGGAAAGAGAATCGAGGTGTTGCCTGCGGCCGCCGGCAGGTTGTTCCTGAGCGTCACTGTCACGGTGTCACCCTTTCTGACAATCAGCGTCGGGCCAGGTATCTGCATACTCGGACAGGCCGCGCCGGGCATTGCCGCCGGCGAAAAACCGGCCGGCGCAGCGCCGCCGGGCCGGCACCCGTAACCCCAGGAATAGATACTCGATCCATCGGGCTGGCTAATACGGGCCGCCTCGGCAGTCAGATCGAAACGCGTCCCGGTGATACCCGGCGCGGCGGCTTGCACCGGCACGCAGAGCAGCGCGGCGAGGACAGCGGAGGCGAGTCGCGCGAAATTCGCGATCCACGTTTTGCTGGTAATGTGGCCCACGGCTCTTCTCCCACTAATTGGCACAGACCTTGGTAGTCGGGTCCACCGTCTTGCAGATGTGGACCTCGGTCATCAAGCCACCGAAGTTCTCGGCGTCATTCGAAAGGTGATCCAGATTCGGCGTGTACAGGTAATACGTCGATCCCGCCGGGTACAGGATCATGTCGCTTGCGTCCAGGATCACATCGATCGATTCACCGCCACCCAACGTGATTGAGTTCGTGTCGTAGGCCAGATTGTTGCCCGCCATGTCACGCAACAATCTGGCGTTGACGCCTACCACGTGCATCGGGATGCCGAGCGAGGCCAGCGTCTGGAACTCGCTGACATCGAGATCCGAGATCCTGAGCAGCGCCTTGCCACCAACCGGGATGTTTATCAGCGTTGGCAGCGGTTGCGAAAAATGCGGTGTGCCATCCGCTACCGGTGTACTCATCGCCCCCGCCGTCAGCGTGTCCGGATAGCTCCGCCCATTCAACAGAAAGTACTTGTCCTTCATGTCGGTAAAGGGCTCCGGGTTGAAGGTCATGCCGACGAAGTGGAAGTTCGGATCAAAACCGTGGATTTGGATCGGATACTCGACGTCGTAGGCGGTCGAGCCATCGCCGTCGTTGTAGGCATACAGGGTCGGCGAGCCACTCTTGTCGGGCTTGTGAGTAGCACCGTTGTCCTTTGCCGGCAGGGGCGTCGAGCACAGAATGTCGCCGCCGCACTTCGTGCGCGGATCGTTCTGCTGGTCTTTCAACGCGGCATACAGCGACGCCCCGGCAGGGACCCGGTTTTGGCGTGGCCGTACATAGATCTGCCCCACCATGCCCATCTGGAGGTGCTCCGGCGGGGTGATGTGGCAGTGCCAGAAGTAGGTTCCCGCATCCGGCGCCAGGTAGTAGTAAGTGAAGCTCCCGCCAATGTTGATGGCGACGGAGGCATCCGGCACTCCGTCGTAAAACGAGGAGGCGTTCGGGTAGCCGTGGAAGTGCACCGTGTGCTGCTCGAACAGGTCGGGGCGCATGATCATGCCGACGTTCGTCAGCGTAAGGAAGAATTCGTCGTCCTCGTCGATCGCCATGGTGGGGGCCGGCATGTTGCCGTTCATGACGCCGACATCCATGATCGCCCGTGCATCGACGTGGCCCGTGATCGCGCCGCCGGCATCCGGATCCGGAACGAGGCCGACCGCGGCATTCGGCTCTATGTCTATGGGCTTGCGAAAAACGGACGCCTTCTGCGTGCCAGGGAGGCCGTTTTGGATGTCGGTAAGGCCTGATAATGGACCGAAGGCAAACAAGTAGGTCTGCGTGCCGTCACCCATCGTTGCATAACCGTCACCGCCCGAGATCTGCTGACACTTGATGCCATCGCTGACAACGCCCGCGGCCGACTTTGGGTGAAGCGGCGTTTCTTCCGGACATTGCACCCGAAATGACTGGGCGACCGCGGGTAAGGCGAAGAGAAGCAAAACCAGCGCCGACAAGCCGCCGCGATATATGCGAGTACTAAACATATAACCTCCTTCCTGCGGGTCAGCCAGCGCGATTCCCGTAGGACATCTATTTCCACGCCCGCGGCAACGACACCCGTCCTTGCCGGTCATCACTGATCAATGCGAAGTGCCACGCCCCATGAACCGTCTCGCTCCCGGGACGCCCTTTTTTCGTTCTCTCCCCACGCTTGTATTGTGGATAACGCCGATGAAGCTTTGCATGGGTCAACACCCTACTGATGCGGTAGGGCAATCCATCGAAGGCTCCTGCGCCGGCGTGCATCATCTGGACCGCCCATTGGGACTGAATGGAGAGGCGTTGTTCACGCCTGTGCGCCGGGCAGCTGCATCGGCCTGACCGGTCGAATCTTGCGTACCCGGATTGGCATTGCTCGCGCGGCTTCGGCGGCCTGGCGGCAGATAAATAAACTGCCACTCGCCATAGGTTTTCGCATTGGCGAAATCCGTGTAGCGGCGTGGGAAATTCGCGTGCTTGACCGTCGGCGCCGTGGACTTGCTATAGACGCCGTAGATACGGTCGCCGTCATGGAGGAACAGCCAGTCGTTCTTCCCGGTGATCGGATCCGGGTAGGCACGTCGCAGATGGTGTAGCGGCACCGGGAAGCGCTTGTCTTCCAGCAGGTCGTCGACCGATGCCGGCAGCGTCCGGCCGGCCATGTAGTAGCGCTGGATTGCCAGCCTGTACTGGTTGCCGACGAACAGCAGCTCCTCTTCCTGCAACCGTTGCCGTTGCAGCGCCCAGACATCCAGCGCGGCCAGCAATGCCACTGAAACAAGGATCAGGGCGATCAGCAGCGTCAGCAAGACCAGGCCGTGGGCGCCGTCACCCCGGCGATGCCGCCTCGAACAACGCGTACGGCGAAGGCGGTTCATTTTTCCGTTGCCGCGGTAGCGGCCGGAACCGCCGCCGCTTCGCTCGCCGGCGCAACGTCGTAGACGCCGGACTTATCCGTATCCGGCGACGCTATGACCGTCCAGCTGGTGCCTCCCGTGACGGGATCTTCCGGCACGCTGCGCAAATAGTGCTTTAGCACCAGCTCGTCGAGATTCTCAGGATACTGGCCGTTGTCACCGAAGTATTTATCGATCGCATCTCGCATCACGGCCAGGTTCTGCCGTTGCACCTGCTCCTTGCCGCGATCAATGCTGCGCAGGTAACGCGGTAGCGCAATGGTCAGCAGCAAACCGATGATCGCCATCACGACCACCAGTTCGATCAAGGTAAACCCATTGAGCCTGCGGCTGCGAGCGGGTTTCATCGTGCGCCTCACCAATCTTTGTAGGGAATGCCGTTGATACCCAGGCGGTCACTCTTGGATGTCACGTCAAACACGTCATTGCCGCCTTGCGGGCTGCTCTCCACACTGCCATAGGCACGCGAGTTCCAGGTGTCCTCTGCCGGCGTGGTGGCGTCGCCGTTGAAGAACGGGTCGCGCGGCACGCTGCGCAGGAACATCAGCAGCCCGGCCTTCGGATCCTTTGCATCCTTGACACCAGTCACCAGCACGGTCAGTGTCGGCGGATAGCCGGAAGCCCCGACTTCTCTTTCGATCGATCCGTAGTCGCTGGCGTCCTTGTAGGCGTCCAGCGCCGTACGGATCTGTCGCAGCGCCAGCCTCAGCTCCTGCTCCTTTTCACGCTGCACCATCAACTCGGAGAAGGGCAGGATGGCCAGCGCGACAATGCCGACAAGTGCCAGCGTTACCACGAGCTCGATCAAGGTGAAACCGCGGCCCTGCGGGAGCCGGCGGCCGCGGCATCGTGCGCAGATAGCCTGGGGTGTCATGGGTCAATGCGTCCCGCCAGGGATCGGGTAGAGTGGGTTGTCGCTGGACATATCGCCCGGCGGCATCTTCAGGATTGACGGTGGCGCAGGAAAGGCCCCCGCCGCGGGTGCAGGCACTGCCGCCGCGCCTGCCGCGCCGGTGGCGTCCGGCCCGGCGTTCGCATCAGCCGGCGCGGCAGCGGCAGGCGGTGGTGCCGGCGGCGCGGCCTGGATGGCCGGGAACCGCCCCGCATACGGATCCGGTGGCGGGGTCGTGCGTGGCGCCACGGGAGCCTGCCCGAGCGAGCCTCTGGGCGGCAGCGGAGGCGGTGAGACCGGCGATGCGCTGCCGGCGGCAGCCGCATTTGCACCCTCTCCTGCGGCCGCACCGCCGACACTCGCCGGTGCCAGGGGCACCACGGGTGCGACGGGTGCCACGGGCGCAACAGTACCGCCGCCAACCCTTCCTGGCTTGACCGGTGCGATGGGAGCATCAACAGGGGGCGCCGCGGCGCGGGTGGGATCGAGACGCAACTGTTCGGTGCGCACATTGGCGTCCGTTCCCGACCAGATTTCACGCGTGTCGGCATCCGCGATGCGTTGAGGCCGGATGATGTGCGGGGTAATCTGCAGAACGATTTCCGTCTTGATGTGATCGCCGTTGTGATCCGAAAACAAGCGGCCGAGAACCGGCAACTGGCCCAGGCCAGGCACCTTGTCCGCCGTGGTGCGATCGGCATCCGAAATCAGGCCACCGAGCACCTGTGTCTCGCCGTCCCTCAGTCGCAGGCTGGTCGATGCGCTGCGTGTGCCGATCTGGTAAGCCAGCGAGCTCAGGCCGGTCTGTGCGTTGCTGCTCGATATCGTCTTCGTAATGTTGCTGACCTCGAGATTGATCTTGATGCCGACGTCGTCGTCGCGGTAGACCTGCGGCTCAACCTCAAGCTTGATGCCGACATCCAGGTACTGGATGTTTTGCGCATAAGAGGGACCGCTGGTACTTGGGGTGCTCGAGCTCGATATCACCGGCACCTTGTCGCCAATCAGGATTTTCGCCTTTTCCTTGTTGCGGGTGCGGATACGCGGACTGGCAAGCAGGTTCGCGTCAGTATCGCTAAGCTTGAAGTTGGCGGTTGCCGACAGCCCGCTGACCACCAGCTGGTTGATAGGCAGCGTGTGCAGCGCCCCCCATGTGGACGCTGTACTTGGCGTGGCCATCGTGAAGCTGTTTGGCCAAGCAATCCCAAGGTCCGTCAACCGCTCATGAGACACCTCCAGGACTTGAACCTCCAGCATGACCTCGGGTTCGGGAAGGTCCTGTGCGGCAATCAGCTGTTCCGCGAGCCGGATCATGTCCGGCGTACCGCGAAGCGACACGGTGTTGGCGTGTTCGTCGATCACGATCTCCTTGACCTTCAACAGGCTCTTCAGAAGTACCTGCACCTGTTTGGCGTCGATGTTGGACAGCTGGAAGGTTCGGACCTTCAACTCTTGATACTCCAGCTGCTTGTTTGGCGTGGCCGGGTAGATGAAGAGCGTGTTCGCATTCAAGACCTTCTTGTCGAGCTGGTTCTGCAGCAAGATCAGATTGACCGCATCCTCGATCGCGGCGTTGGTGACAAAGATCGTCGTCTTGAGGTCCGTGCGCACATCGCGGTCAAAAATGACATTCAATCCCGAGGTGCGGGAGAGCCCTTCAAAGACCATCCGCACATTCGCATCGCGAAACTGCAGGGTTACCGGCGTACGCATGATGGAGGCGGCGGCGCTCTTCTCGTCCCGCGCCGCCCGCAGTTGCCGGCGCTTGTCTTCGATCAGCCTCATCATCTGCTGCGCCTGAACATTGGTCGGATTCTCCATCAGCACGTCATGAACACGTTCTGCCGCGCTGTCATACGAGCCGCGTTGAAGCATCCGTTCGGCTTCAGCCAGAATCACAAGGTCGCGCAGATCGATCTGGAGCGCTGCGCCGAGTTTGCGCCCTCGCTCGCTGGTCGGGTCGATCCTGCTCGCCTCGTCGAGCTTCAGGATGGCCTCATGAAACTGGCCGCTTGCCCGCAGCCGATCCACCTCATCCAGGATCGCCTTCATCTGGCCGTTGCGTTCGTGCATGTAGTTCATCTGCACTTCCGCATTGGTGGGCTGACGAATGCTCGCCGTACGCAGCGCGCCTGGCTCTACCGCGCAGCCACCGAGCACCATCGCTATGAGAACCGCGCCGAATCCGCACGCGTGGCAGCTGGCATAAGACGCGGGAGGAGCCGTGCAATTTGACGCGGCTATCGACCTGAAGGGCGCGTTGCAGTGGTCTACTCTGCAGGCATTGCCCGATCTGCGCGGGGAGTTCATTTACTTTCCTTCGCCCTGGGTGGACATGACCTGTTTCACATTAAGCGGCAGATAGGTAAAAGCCACACCTGTTGCCGTGATCGACTCAAGACGGTATTGCCCGTCAATCACATCGCCCAGCGAGACGATCAACAGGCGGTCGCCGCTGCTCAGGAACACCTGCTCCTTCGAAGCGTCCGCACCCAGCGCGCCCACGTAGGCAAACGGCAACGGCGGCGCCGTGGGTGGCGGGGGAGGCGGGGCCGCAGGAAGCGGCGCCGGTGGCGGAGGTGGGGGAAGCCATGACGAAACGCTGAATGGATCGTGCGCCGTATCTGGCGACAGCGGCGCACGCAACGCCGCAAGCTGCTCGCGCGGCGCTATCTCGGCGACCGTGCGTGCCGCGGGTTCGCTCGCCGCTGCCTGCGTGCGCCGCGGCGTCGCCGCAGTCGGAGCCGAAGGCGCGGCCGGCATGACGCCTGTCTTGCTCGGGATGCTGCGCCCATAGGCGGCCTTGATTGCGGAGACCACGTTCGACGCGCGGTGCTCTGGCGCCTGGTCCCAGCCTATCAATGCAGCGGTCGCCAACCCAGTGCCGGCGATGAGCATCCTCCTGACCAAAGCGCTGTTCATGGCCGGCTCGCCCGATAGATCAGATCGAAGCGGATGCGCGCATCGAGAACATTGCCATCCACCGCCGGCCGTTCAACATGAATCTCCTGCAGCGCGGCGTTCGGCACGCTGTTGAGAACCGATGCCACAAAACGGCGGATCGTGCCGTACTGGTCCTTGACCGGCAGCACGACCTGATAGTGCGTAAATCGCGCCCCTGGCTCCGTGACGATCTGGTACTGTGCCG
The DNA here is from genome assembly GCF_054589115.1 of Cupriavidus sp. 8B. NCBI lineage: Bacteria > Pseudomonadati > Pseudomonadota > Betaproteobacteria > Burkholderiales > Burkholderiaceae > Cupriavidus > Cupriavidus sp. 8B. The sequence continues at coordinate 46,455 of NZ_BAAILO010000485.1, forward strand.
ACCCCAGGGTCAGATGGCTCTCACGCGCCTGGGAGAAGATCACGGCGATGTCGTTCCCGCTCTCGGCGAAGGTCGAGAACAAGGCCGGCAGCTTGCCCAGGGAATTCACGTCGGCCGGCGCCCGGCTAGCATCGCCGGGATGTCGCGTTTTCGCGGTACGGGCCTGCCGTGTGCTGTCGAGCAAGCCTCTCGTCTGTGCCTCCACGGTGGGAATCGCGGTCCATGTCACGGCGGCCACACCTAGCGCCAGCGCGCCAAGCAGGCCTGGCACGCCAAATGTGCGCCGCATCTCGAAATGCAGGGTCAACAGCCGGTCGGCAAGCCTGTGCATCTTCATGGCTTTCTCCACACTGCGACGATCTGGAAGCGGACCGGCGTCCCGGGTACGTTGGTCTCGATCAGGTGGCCGCTCAATACAGCCTCGTGCAGGAGCACGCTGCCTTGCAGGTATTTCAGGTAGGCGATCATCCCGTCGGCATCCTTGGCCTCCGCCGTGATGCGGATCTGGCTTTGCGCGGGACTTTGATCAATACCGATCAGCGCAACGTCGCGGGCAGGATAATCTTCCACGATGGACAGAAGGCTCTGCCAGGGCACGGTGAGCTCGCGCAGGATCGCCTCGCCCTGCTTTTCGGCCAGTTTGGCGGCAGGCGTGGGGGGAGCGGCCTTGGGCGGGTGCTTGCTGGAGGATGTCTCGCGCGCCGCGATCTCGAACTGGGTGCGAGCCCGATCGTTGTCCTGGTATGCACGCCACAGGGCCCTGGCGCTGAGCAGCAGCACCAATCCCGCCAGGAGCAGCAGCACGACGCCGGTGGGCGCCAGTGTTGCCGGGCGCCGGCTGAAATCGATCTTGAGCGGCGGCATCATAGCGCGAACCCCATCAAGCGCAGCGGCGCTGAGGCGCTCGACACGATCTCCTGCAAGCGGCGCACGGTGGCAAACCGTTGCTCGAACGCGGAAGGATCGAGGTCGATCCCGCCCAGGTAGATCGTGCAGTCCTCTCGTCGCGTATTCGCGAACCGTTCGAAGACTTGCTCGGTAATGGCAGCGAGCCGCAGCGTATCGGCGACATCGTCGGCAAACAGGCGATGCGCGCCATAGGCCACCCAGCGGTGATGGTCCATCAGCACGGCGTGCAGTACGGTTTCGGCCACCATCACCAGCATCGAAGCGCTGCCGTCGACGGAATGCCGGGCCCGATTCATCGCCTGAGGCAGCCCCAGCATCAGGCCTTGCACTTCCACACGCGCCGCCGCGCTGACATCGCGGATGCCATCGTGCAGCGATCTCGACAACGCGCTGGCGAACACCCCCCTCCCCCCGCGCTGCATCACGGTGCGGATCACGATGGCATCGCCATCCAGCCCGAACGTTTCCGCGAAATAGCTCCGGGCGATTTCATCGACCTCCCGCGTGCGCATGGTGCGGAAGTCGCCCCGCAGGATTCCGTGATTGGCCCAGAAATCATCGAGCACGATGAACGCGCGCCGCTTCGATTTCGTCCCGCGTCCAGGAGTACCGGGCACCTGCGCCAATGCCTGGCGGAGGACGTCCAGCGCACCTTGCTCGGAGAATTGCTGCTCCTCGGCCATGGCGATGCTGGCGTGCTCGATGACCGGCGGCAGGGCCGGCGGCGCGGCTACAGCCTGTACCCTGCGCCGGGCACGCTGCGCCAGGCCAAGCAGATACTGCAGCCGCGTGGGGCGCACCCCGACCGCGGCTGCGCAGGTTCCCAGCCCGATTGCGAGGACATCATTCGACGATCGTGACACGATTGATCTCCTCGAGGGTCGTTTCGCCCTTCGCCATCAGGCGGACCGCCGCGGTGCGCAGGGTCTCCATCCCGTGGCGCATCGCCGCGTTCTTGATGCGGCCGAGCGGTGCTCGCTCCGACAGCAGTTCGCGCAGTTCGTCGTTCATCCGCAGTGCTTCCGCGATGGCTCGTCGTCCGCGATATCCCGAGCCACGGCATGCGGCGCAGCCAAGACCCCGTCGGAAGCGAAAGCCGGCCGCCGCCTCGGGATCGATCCCGGCACGTGCCAGCGCGTCCGGGTCTCCCGCCTCCTCGATCGCGCATTCGGCGCAACATTGCCGAACCAGGCGTTGCGCCACCACGCCGTTCAATGCGGCCACAAAGCTATAGGGATCGACGTCCATATTGGTGAAGCGGCCGATGACGTCGAACACATTGTTCGCGTGCACGGTCGTAAAGACCTGATGCCCGGTGAGCGCCGCTTGCACGGCGATCTGCGCGGTCTCGGGGTCGCGGATCTCACCGACCATGATCTTGTCGGGATCGTGTCGCAGGATCGAGCGCAGCCCCCGAGCGAACGTCAGCCCCTTCGCTTCGTTCACCGGGATCTGGAGGATATCGCCCAACTGATACTCGACCGGGTCTTCAATCGTCACGATCTTGTCGAGGCCGTCGTTGATTTCGGTCAGGATTGCGTAGAGGGTGGTGGTCTTGCCGCTGCCCGTGGGCCCCGTCACCAGCAGCATGCCGTACGGCATCGATGCAACCGAGCGCATGAAGCGCATATCGGCCTCCTGGAAGCCGAGCGCCTCGAGCGTCAGCCCTCCCGCCGCCTGCGATAGCTGGTAGCGATCGAGAATGCGAAGCACGGCATCCTCGCCGAACAGGTTCGGCATGATCGACACACGGAAATCGATGTCCCGCCCCGCGTACTGCGCTTTGAAACGACCGTCCTGCGGCACCCGCCGCTCGGCGATATCGAGCTCCGAGATCACCTTGACGCGCGACAGCACCTGGTCGGCGACGCCGCGCCCTTCCGCGCGGCCGACGACCGTCAGCACGCCATCCACGCGGCATTTGATCACCAGGCCGTTCGCCCTGCATTCCAGGTGAATATCGCTGGCCTTCATCTTCAACGCGTCGTAGATCGTCGAATTGAGCAGGCGCACCACCGCGCTGTCATCGCTGCTGATGCCCTGCAGCGTCAGGGCCAGTGCGGACGGGTCATTGGTGCGCTGGATCGGGTCATCGAACGCGAGCGTATCGAGCGCGCGCACATCCTTCTCGCGCGCGGCCAGGTAGGCAGACAGGTCGCCAACACTGGCCAGCGCCCAGCTGTAGTGCACGGTGGGGCGTGCGCGCATGCGCTGGTCGACGCAGCTGCGGGTTCGCGTGTCCAGCGGGTCGGCGATCACGAACAGCAGGCCCGTGCCCTGCCGGAAGCCTACGCATAGCCTGGTCGCCGCCTCGACGAAAGGCAGGACGTCAAACTCCGGCTCGAGTTGATGGAGCTCACGGATGCTCACCGGGGTCATCCTGAACTCGGCCGCAAGCTGCGCGAGAACCTCTTCGGCACCTATGGCCTGTTGCGCGAACAATGCCTCCAAGGCGCGTATCCCGGAACCGTGGCGCTCGCCGAGTTCGCGCAGGGTGGCCCGGAACTGAACACTCCCGCTTTCCATGTTCGTGCCGTTCGGGTCCATGGCGTTACCTATTGGAGGCTGGAGGCGATTTCAAAAATTGGCAGATACATCAGGACGACAATGCCGCCGATGACGACGCCGATGAAGATCATCATCATGGGCTCGACCAGGCGCGAGATCACGTCGATGGCACGCGACACCTTTGCCTCCTGGAACCCGGCGATCTTGTCGAGCACGGGGCCCAGGCTGCCGGTCTTCTCGGCGACGGTCAGCAATCGATAGGTGATCGCGCTTGCCAGCCCGCAATCCTGGAATGCGTCGGACATCTTTCCGCCATTGCGGATGGCATTCATCGCCGTGGCGAGCGCCGCGCGGTCGCCACGTCCGATCAGGCCACGGGCGAGATCGAGTGCCTGGACCACCGGAATGCCGCCATCGACCAGCATCGCCGAGGTCCTGAAGAACTGCGACTGGCGATAGACGCGGAAATGCATGCCGATGCCCGGCAGCGCAAGCATGCGATCGGCAATCCAGTCGCGCACGCCCTCCCGGCGAAGTACCACGATCGATGCCAGCAGCAACACCGCGAAGGCCGTTGCCAGCGAAGACCCGTGCGTGTGGACCAGTCCGCCCCACGCCATCAGCCAGCGCGACAGCAGCGGAAGCTCGCGGCCGCTGTTTTCGAGCAGGTTCGCGAAGCGCGGGACGACAAAAGCCAGCAGGAAGAAGACGACAGCCAGACCAACGACCATCAGGACGCACGGATAGATTGCCGCGGAGACCACCCGGGAACGCAATTCCCTCAGCGTGGCGCTATTGCGTGAGTATCGCTTCAGGCTTTCGGCAAGTCCGCCTGTTTGCTCGCTGGCCTTTACGCAGGCAATCAGGACAGTCGGGAAGACATTGTCCGCATGCTCGAGCGCGGCGGACAACGCATGGCCCTCATCCAGTTGCCTTAGCAGCTGCCGGTAGATTTTTGCCGAGGCATCGCGGCGCTCATTGCTGCCCAGCGTGCGTAGAGCGTCGATCACACCAACACCGGCATCGAGCAAGGCTGCCAGCTCTCTGGCAAACAGCTCGACGTCGAATTTCGTTACCTGCAGCGTCATCCAACGGCCAGGCCCGCGCGTGCCGCCGGCGGTGAGCCGAATCGATACCACTCGCAGCCCGCGCGCGCGCGCGGTTGCTGCCGCACTGGCAGGCGAGTCGCTGTCGATGTGGATCGACTGCACCTCACCGCAGGTATCAAAGACGCGCATCAGGTACTTCACCTTGTTCTCCCTGTCGGGCCATCCAAGCAGCGCGCTACCTCCTCGCAGGCAGGGCACGCTTACCAGGAAGTGACATCCGCGTTCTCGCCATCGCCTCCGGCTTGTCCATCCTTTCCGAAGGAGACCAGATCGTAGTCACCGTGCTCGCCTGGCGAGTGGTATTGATAGGGCCTGCCCCATGGATCCAGCGGCACGGCCTTCTCCAGGTAGGGTCCGCTCCAGCGCGGCTCGCTCTGCGGCTTTGACACCAAGGCTTCGAGCCGCTCTTCCGTGGTCGGGTAGGACCCCACATCCAGGCGATACTGGTCTAGCGCCTTGCCCAGGGAACTGATCTGCGCCTTGGCAATGCTGATATTTGACTTACCGAGTTGAGCGAAGTACTTTGGTGCAACGAGGCCTGCCAGCAAGCCGATGATGACCAGGACGACCAGCAGTTCCAGCAGCGTAAAGCCCCTGGTTCGGGCCCTGATCGTCCCGATGCACCGCCCGCCACCTGGCCTGGATAAGCACCCGTGCACGCGCCTGCATATGCGCCCGCATGTGCGCCTGCACAGCCGATTCAGTTGCGTATCGATGCGCATGGAAGACCCCTTGCCCTCGGAGCGATTGCCTTGGCCCCAACCGCGGCCTTTTTCTCATTCTTGGCTAGGGAACGATGGGAAAGAAGTAGGGATACCCGCCGAACGACATGGGTAGAGACCCTCCACATGCCTACGGCAATGAGCCGTATTGGCATTTGGCTTTGCGGGTACATACAATAAGACACACCCGAAGGGAAATGCCTTCAGGCGGCGGCTTTCCGTGTTCCTGGACATCGCCATTGCGTAAGGAGGTGACTGGCGCTTTCCGTCCATCTCGCGCGGACCGCGGCCGCATCAGTACTTTAGGAGTTCCGATGGACGCAAGCACTCCCCAGGGAGGAGAGCATCTGAAGCTGCGTGACGTCACCGAAGCGATGCGCAAGATGATGGCCGCGATCGATTCAAGCAACAGGGTCCTGCGCGCGATCACGGATGTTCGCGGTACCGCTCTGGCGATTCTCGCGCCGGGCGGGCGGTTTTTGTCGGCGAACAGCAGCGCCGCGGCGATGTTTGGCTACTCGATTGCGGACCTGATAGGCAAGTCGCTTGTCGAACTGGTTCGGGACAGCGATCAAAAACGCGTCAGCGAGGGATTCTCCGGCAGTGCGTCAAGTGCGTTTCACTCCTTTGGCGCGGTCTTGCGCGGCAGAGGAGGTAGGGACACCGAAGTCCTGTTGCACAAGCAACCCATTGCGGATAGCGAGGGCAATTTCAACGCGTTCCTGGTTGTCTTCGAGGAACCCGTCATTCTGCAAGATGGCAGCATCGAGGCGCTGAGCCGGCCTGAATCGGATATTCGTCGCCTCTACACGCACCTGATGATCGGCCAGGAGAAAGAGCGCAAACGGGTCTCATCCGAGCTCCACGATGGCCTTGGGCAAGCACTGACATTGATCAAGCTGATGGTTGAAGATTCCCTGCTGCGCATCGAGCGGGGTAACGTCGAGGAGGCCGTTGCGTTACTTGACACCACGGTGCTGCGTATCCGTGAAACCATCGGCGAGGTGCGCCAGATCTGCAACGAACTGCGCCCCAGGCTGCTTGACGATCTGGGCCTGGCCCCCGCATTGGCATCCCTGTGCAGGCAGGTAGAGCACGGCAGCGGGAAGGTCGTCGTCATCTTCGATTGTCGGGTCAGGGAAGACGAGGTGCCGGACAGTCTCAAAGCGGATATGTTCCGAGTGGCCCAGGAGGCCATGAACAACGTCGTGAAGCACGCGGTGGCAACCGAGATCAGGGTGACATTGCAACGCGACGCCAACGACATCCTGTTGACGATACAGGACAACGGCATCGGCTTTGAGCAGCTTCCCCTGTCAGCCGACGATGCATCTTTCTCCGGACTGGGCCTCATCGGGATGCAGGAGCGGGTCGAATCGAACGGCGGGAGTCTCTCGCTCCAGTCAAGCGAGTCCAGCGGAACCCTTGTCTCGGCAACGTGGAGAACGTGATCCGCCGCGGGACAATGGCAACGCGCCCGCATCGACCTGTAGTCCGGGCACGTGCCTCATCGCCGCGCAAGTTCCGAGAGGCGGCTTTCCTCGTGCCGCCCGCGCCAGCTTTGCCTTGAACCTCGCCGCGTGCCACCACCGCACCCGCCGGCCTATTCTGGAGCGTCTGTACAAGGACCGCCAAGCCGATCCTCGTTTCCGGCAGCGCTGCCGGACTGGCCGTCCCGAACTTCATCGCCGCCTCTCACGCCGTCGTCGGGCGCTTCATGCGCATGCGTCAGGGGCGGCTCTTCGTCGCGATTCGGATCATAGTATCGCTTGGCCAGGGAAGTGATCAGGCCCATGTTGATGGCGATCAGAACCAATCCAGTCAGATTTGTGATCCCTAATTTATGCATCAGACTGGCACGATATTTTTCGATCGTTTTTGGGCTGAGGTTCAGATACTGCCCGGCCTGCTTATTGGATCGGCCTTCCGCAACCAGCTTCAGGACGCTGCGCTCCCTGGCCGTAAGAACATCCCACGCATTTTTATTCGAAGCCGGATGGTCATTGCCGCTAACAAACGATTCGACCAGGTTCCCATACATCTCCGCACTCAGATGTTTTTTTCCCTGCATGACGGCATGCATTGCGAAAACCAGGTCCTCGAATGAAGAATCTTTCAGAACATAGCCATCCACGCCAGCGCGCAGTGCCTCCCGAACGTATTCATCGCTTTGGTGAACAGTGAGAGCGATGATCCGAACAGCCGGCGTACGGCGTCTGATCGCGGAGATCGCATCGATTCCGTTCATGCCGGGCATCGATAAATCCATCAGGATCAGGTCCGGACTCAATGAGATAGCAAGATGACATGCCTCCCTGCCATCTTTCGCCTCGCCGACGACGTTGAACTCACCGATGCCGGATACCATCGAGCGTAGTCCGTTTCGTAGAAGGTGATGATCTTCCACGATCAAAACTTTATATTTTATATTCACTTCCCCCTCCCTTTACCACCCTATTTTCTTCTGTTATTCAGTGCCGCGATTGGCTAAAATCGGCGATAACCTCCCCTGGAACATTGATTGATCTAAGACACTGCGCAGCCGTACGTGCCGCTGGCATGAGAAAAGTGCCCGCCGGGGGACGGAGCACGAAACTGTTCTGCGTCACGCGATCGCCTCGCTACGCGGTTGATCTGAGTGCTGCAGGTACTACTTTGGGTGCCCCTGTAGTACGCATTGACCGGCCAGCCCCGTCGCGAAATCAAGGGGCCTGCCAGGGAGTCGCTCCCCCAACGCTTGGTGGCCAGATGGCTTCGACGCGACTCTGCGCAGGCATGGAGATATCGCAGCAGGCGGGTGCAGCCCTCCCAGCGCTTGCTCTTCATGGTCGCTCCCGGCTTGTCTTCGCGTTTCGTAACTTTCTGTAATACAAGGCTAGGAAGGAAACGCACGGAGATACACCACCCATATGGATTAGGGTGGTCTTTGGCGCAATTCATTCGGACTCCAAGATCAATGCATTAACTCCAATACAATAGCATCCCGCTATCGTTGGTCTACATATGGTTAATGCGGTCTTACCATAACTTGGCCAAAACGATGCCTGTTCGCATGATGGCGTGGACGCACCCGGCCGTCAGTGCAGGAGACAACGGTACGCGCCAAGGCTAGAGACGCGCCGGGCTCGCTATCCCTGCGGGCCCGGGCGATTTTGCTGTGCTGAGGTGAGATGCCTTACGTCACGTCCCAACCACGGTGAGCCGGAATACCGGCACAACCCTGGCAAGATACGCAGGCTCTTCGCCATCAACCACTCGGACTACTGATCCGTCGAATTCCTTGCGCCATCTTCGGCCATGCTGTCGTGGCTCATCGGCTCGTCTTTCATCTGCTGCTCGCTCATGGTGTCGGGGCTCGCCGGCTCGTCCTTCATCGGCTCGGCAACCATGCCACGGAAGTTCGCCGCATCGCTCTGGGTCCCTTCCTGCGCCGTGACTTCGCGATTCATCAGGCTTTGGATGGCGATATCGCTTACCGTGTCATCGGCAGCAACGGCAGCAACGGCACCTGCGGCTATGAACGCCAGGCTGCAGGCAAGTGCAGAGGCGGTGAGCTTGTTCATGATGGTCTCCCTCAACGATTCAACGACGGCCCGGGACATCCGGGGGGCGACGCGAGGCGACGCCAGTCCCGGGGCTCTACCACTATGCTCGGCCAGGCAGGCAGTAAGAAAAGTGGGAATCCACGCCAAAAGCCATGGGTAGAATCCCCCTATGTCGGGCGGAGCGGGTCACGGCACCCCATCGTTCGTCACCAGTGCGATGCGGCGCCTTGGTGGGCCGCCCTACCTCATCTGTAGGGTGTTGACCCATGGCAAGCGTGGCCGGCCGCCACCAAAATGCAAGGGCCAGGAGGCATCAAGCACCGCGGCGTGCCGCCGCCATCCTCGACCCACGACAGCAATCTTGTTGACGACACTCAACCGGGATATGCAAATGAAAACGCACTCCTTGGCCCTCGTAGCCGTTTCCTTCGCCTGCGCGCTTGGCCAGGCAGTACCCGTTTTTGCCCAAGGGGCCACCAGCAAGGACAACGGCAGCTTGCCAACGGACACGTTGGCGATCGTGAATGGCGTGGCAATTCCGCTAGCGCGGCTCGACGACGCCATGCGCGCGGCGCGTCAGCCGGATACGCCGGAGCTGCGCCGGATCTTCAAGCAGGAACTCATTGCGCGCGAGGTGTTGCGCCAGGGTGCCGAAAAACAGAACTACGGCATGAAGCCGGCGGTACAGGAAGCGGTCAATGCAAGCAAGGCTGCTGCGGAGACTGAACTCTACCTGCGGGACAACATCCGTCCCGAACCGATCACCGACGCGCAGGTCAAGGCGCGCTACCAGGAGATCGTTGGCTCGATGGGCGATGAGGAGTACAAACTGCGGATTCTATCCGTGGCTGACGATGCGACGGCAGCGAAAGTGCTTGAACGATTGAGTTCAGGCGCGGCCTTCGATGCGCTCGTGCGCGAGTACAGCATTGCAGCGAGCAAGGAAGACGGCGGTGAAATGCCATGGGTCAGTTTCAAGACGCCGGTGAGCGAGGGAAAGACGCAAGGCGTGCCGCTAGCGGTCGCGCAGGCCGCAACGCGACTATCCGCCGGCGGCGTTACGCCGGCGCCGGTTGTCGTCGATAACGTGCGCGTGATCGTCAAGCTGGATGCCAAGCGGGCGACTCAGGTGCCGACATTCGATCAGATGAAGGGCGCAATTCGCCAGCAGCTGCAAGTGCTCGCCCTCAAGAACGCGAGCGCTGGGTTCATCGGTGCCCAGATGCAACGCGCGACGATTCAGCAATAGCGATGGCAGGCGCCTCCTGCCGGCAACCGGCGGGAGGCGGCTTGTCCTTCGCCTCGAGCGCTATGCGAGCGCGCCCGACGCCTATGGATAACTCCTGCTTGCGCTCAGGCGCCGATAGTGCGCCATCACCATCGGCACGTAGCTTTGCGTTTCCGCATACGCCGGAATGTGATAGCCCGCCCGGATCACCGCATTCTCTCCCGCGTTGTACGCCGCCAGTGCCAGCTCAATATCGTCCCTGAACAGATCCAGGAGAAAACGCAGGTACTTGGCGCCGGCCAGCACATTGTCGCGGGGATTGAGTATGTCGCCTGCAGAGAACCGCCTGGCGGTCTCCGGCATCAATTGCATCAAGCCGCGCGCGCCTTTCTTGGACACCGCATTCGGGTTGTATCCGGATTCGACCACGATCACCGCCGATATCAGTTCCGGCGGCACCCGGGCATTGCGGCTCGCCTCGGCAATGATCTCGGCATACTGAGCGGGATCTATCGCGGCGGAGGCTGCGGCTGCATTGTCCTTTCTTGCGCCCCGCGCCGTCGGCTCGCTGGAGGTGACCACCAGGTGCAGCGCCGGATTGCCCGGCCTGTCTGTCAGGATGATCGATCCATCGGCACTGACGGCGCCGAAGATCTGTGCCTTTGCCACGCGCGGGCAAGCCAGCCCCAGTGCGAAGGACGCAATGAGAAAGCCGGCTCTCAGCAAGGGCGGCAACACGCGAGCACGCATCTGGATCTCCCCCAGACTGCATTGTGCAGATGAGCAATGCGATGCGGCATGGGTTGGTTCCCTACTGCTGCGGTAGGACAAGCCATCGCATTCCGGTACGCCCCATAGCACCTGTGCCGCGCACGATCTCAACGACTCCGCCGTTGCCTTGCCGCCAGTCCGCCTGGGCGCCTCTACTCCAAGCCAATAGTAGATGCACCCAAGCGCGCGGGAGTAGATCTCCCCCTTAAAGACTGCGCGTGGCTGACCTAGAGTTTCCTATATGACTAAAAGCCGAACCGAAGGCAGACGGGAGTACCACAATGAAGACCCTCTGTGCTGTCATTAGAAACGCCATACTTACGCTCTGGTTGATCGTCAGTTTTGGCTTCGTTCCGCGGGTTGAAGCTAATCCGCTCTTTGCAAGGCAAACAGGCCTGAACTGTGCGTCCTGTCACACGATCTATCCCGAGCTGACACCATTCGGGCGGAAGTTCAAGCTGGGCGGGTACACACTGGGTGAACGCGAGACGATTCCGCTCGCCCTGATGGCGGTCGCCTCTCGCAATTCCATCAACGACAATACCGACAAGTCGACCGGCGAGAAGCTTTTCGGCAAGAATAAGGAGTTTGTTGCAGAGGCCATCAGCCTGTTTTCCGGCGGAAAGATCACGGACAACGCCGGGGCTTTCATCCAGTGGACCTACAACAATGTCACCACCACGGATAACCAGACCTTCGTTGGGCATAGCGCGCTCGACAATACCGATCTGCGGCTGGTGAAACTGTTCGGGTCGGAGGAAAAGCCAACGATCTTCGGCCTGACATTGCATAACAACCCCACCTCGCAAGACGTCTTCAATACGATACCGGCGTGGAGCTTTCCATACTGGAGCCCGAGTATCGCGGCCCCAGGCCGAGGCGAATCAACGTTCCTTGAGTCGGGTGCGCGGGTAGCCGGGTTTGGTGGCTATACCTACTTGCTGGATTCGCTGTACCTTGAGGCGACCTCATATCAAACGGCGAAAGGGGCACTCTCGGTTTTGCGCGCGGGCACCCCGGATGATCAAAGAGTTTCACTCTCCGGCGCCAATCCGTACTGGCGAATTGCCTATACCCTCGGTAACGAACACCAGAATTTCACGATCGGCCACTTTGGAACGATCGCCTCGGTCCAGGTACCAGGCAGCGGCACACCCGCGGACCGGTTTCGCGACCTTGGATTCGATGCCCAATACCAGTTTTTCAGCAAGGACGATCACCACATCATCAGCGCACAGGCTGCCATGATCAACGAGAAGACCGACTGGCGATCCGGCTTTCCCAACGGGAGCAATGACAATCCCAGCTCGAACCTGCGTTCGACCCGAGCAAAGATCACCTATCTCTACGACCGCACCTACGGCATCACCGCCGGCGCATTCAAGGTGACAGGCGACGTCGATTTCGCAAGGTTTGGCACGACCACCGGCAAGCCGGATACGACGGGCTATATCGTCGAGCTGAACTATTGGCCGAAGTTCAAGTTTGCCTGGGACCCACAGATGAACGTTCGCTTCGGCCTTCAATATACGGGCTATACGAAGTTCAATGGCAGCCACTCGAACTACGATTCGACGCTCAGGCGCGCAGCGGATAACAACACGCTGTTCTTCTATGCGTGGTTCATGTTCTAGGGCATGTATTAGGGAGGATGCGTCGTGAAAAAAGTCATACCGTTGTCGCGCAGGAATTTGCTTCGTCGCGGCACCATCATGCTGGGATCCATTGCCCTGATTCCAATCGCGATTCACTCGCCGGCCGCCAAGGCCGGGTCCGCGACGAAAGGGATGCTCCATTACCAGGAGAGCCCTAAGGACGGTCATTCGTGCTCTGACTGTAGTTCGTTCAGGCCCTCGACAACGCCGGAGTCCGATACTGGCACTTGCAAGATCCTGGAGGGCCCCATCAGTCCTCACGGGTGGTGCATGGCCTTTTCGCGCCGGTGAGTCCGCATCCCGCCTCGAGGCCATCATCCGGAATGCACCGGGGAGCCCAGTGATGCGCGCGCTGCCAATGCTGCTGTCCGCGCTGTTGTCGGTGTTGCCGCCGGCTATTGCGGACGAGCTAAAGGTCGGCGCGCCGGTCCCGGCCTTCGACATCAAGCTCACTGACGGACGACACATCACGCCAGCCACTGCGGCAGGCCGCGTTACGATCGTCAATTTCTGGGCAAGCTGGTGCGCGCCGTGTCGCAAGGAGATGCCCGCGCTTGAGGGGTTCTACGAGAAATATCACGCGCTGGGGGTGGACGTCATCGCTGTCAACATCGACAAGGCCAGCGATCGGGCGGAGGCACTGTCGGTGATGCAATCCTTCTCCTTTCCGCTGGCCTTTGTCGGCGATGCCGACGTGAAGGGTTTTGGCCGGCTATGGCGGATCCCGTTCACGTTCGTCATCGATCGGAATGGCGTCCTGCAACGGGACGGCTGGCACGCGGAGCCAACCGTCGATCTGCCGCAACTTGAAACGCAGGTGATGCCGCTGCTCAGGCCTTAGCGCCCGGCTGCGCACACGCGTTGCAAATAACGGGACTCCCTCCCGATCATCGGCTTTTAATTGCAAAGACGATAACCAGGAGGGCGACAAGCGCGACAAGCGCCTAATTGCGGAGAGCCGGAACATCGCCAAGGCGCCTTGTCCGGGCTGCGCTCCGCCAGGTGCCCGATGCCACCGATGCGAATTCAAAAATTCTGAATAACCTATCCGGATATGACTGGTCTAACGCACCGATGACTCTCCTATAGTTCGTTACATGGACGGCGCGCACAAACAAAGCAACGTTCTGGCAGTCGCAGCGAACAATCAATGAAATTCAACGAATTTTAAGATACTGGAGAACATCATGACCAAGACCTTCGCCCTCAAGCTCGCTTCCACCCTCGTGCTGTCGCTCGCCGCCATCGGCGCCGCCCAGGCCGCTTCCGCCAAGGACACCCACGCCGGTGACAAGTACGGTTATGAGTTCCGCACCTCGGTGCCCGCCGACAAGTACGGCTATGACTTCCGCGCAACCGACGCCTTCACCGACGGCGCCCGCAGCGGCAAGCTGGACACCTTCACCGAAGGCGCCCGCATCGCCGGGCTGGATCGCTCGGGGGTTTCGGCTTCGCCGGCACGCCGCTTCGATACCTACACCGATGGCGCGCGCAGCGGCAAGGTCGACGTCTTCACCGAAGGCGCCCATGCCTGATGCCGTACCCGCAGCTGGCCGCCCGCCGCGACACCGCCTGAGATGCGGTGTCACGGCATGACATTTCCCCTAGCATAAAAGACCGCCTCCCTCCCCCGCCCCGCCCTGCACTCTCCCTCCCGCCACGCCACAATTCCATTTCCTGGAATTAACAAATCCCGACACCGCCATTCCCGCACGCTTGCCGCCGGGATCACAATGCGCCTTGCGCATAGCAGCGCAGGCACCTGGCTCGTCCGCCAGCCCCCTTCCTCGTTGCACCATCTCCCCCCAAAAACATGAGAACCATCACGATCAACGGTAAGCCGCAAAAGATCGACCTGCCCGACGACGCCCCGCTGTTGTGGGCCGTGCGCGATCACCTCGGCCTGACCGGCACCAAGTTTGGCTGTGGCATGGCCCTGTGCGGCGCCTGCACCATGCATCTGGACGGCCAGCCGATCCGCTCCTGCGTGACCCCGATCTCGGCGGTCGCTGGCAAGAAGATCACCACCATCGAGGGCTTGTCGGCTGACAAGATCGGGCAGGCCTTGCAGGCGGCATGGGAGGAATTCGGCGTGCCGCAGTGCGGCTACTGCCAGGCGGGCCAGTTGATGTCCGCCACGGCCCTGCTGCACACCACCCCCCACCCGAGCGAAGAAGACATCGACGGCGCCATGAGCGGCAACATCTGCCGCTGCGGCACCTATACGCGTATCCGCGCCGCCATCCAGCACGTTGCCAAATCGAACGTAGCTGCCAAGCCGGCCGCAAAGCCGGCTGCCCAGTCGACCGGCAAGAGGAGCACCCAATGAGCAACCTGCAATCCGCCGGGCGCCGCACCTGGCTCAAGAGCATGGGAGCCCTCGCCGGCCTGACGCTGACCGTTGGCCTGGACGGCATCGTGCTGGCAGCCGATGAGCCCAAGAAATACGGCCGCGACGGCATGCCCGGCGGCGCCGTGGACAGCCCGCTGGTGTTCCTCTCCATTGCCGAAGATGGCAAGGTAAGCATCGTCTGCCACCGCTCCGAGATGGGGCAAGGCGTGCGCACCAGCCTGCCGATGGTGGTGGCCGACGAACTGGAAGCCGACTGGGCGCAGGTGCTGGTGGTGCAGGCACCCGGCGACGAGATCCGCTACGGCAACCAGAACACCGACGGCTCGCGCAGCGTGCGGCATTTCTTCGAGCCCATGCGGCGCGTGGGCGCCAGCGCCCGGATGATGCTGGAAGCAGCGGCGGCTGCGCGCTGGAATGTGCCGGTGAGCGAAGTCCAGGCACGCAACCATGCCGTGGTCCACGTGCCGAGCGGCAAGAGCCTTGGCTTCGGCGCGCTGGCAAAGGATGCCGCGCGCCTGTCCGTGCCGGCGACCGCCAGCCTCAAGCTGAAGGATCCGGCCCAGTTCCGCTATATCGGCAAGGACAGCACGCGCAGCATCGATGGCCACGACATTGCCACTGGCCGCGCGCAATACGGCATCGACGTGCGGCTGGATGGCATGCTGTACGCCGTGATCGCGCGCCCGCCGGTGTTCGGCGGCAAGCTCGCCAGCGTCGATTCCACGCAGGCGTTGAAGGTACCTGGCGTGATCCAGGTGGTCGAGCTGGCCGGCAGCCCTGCGCCCGCCATGTTCCACCCGCTGGGCGGCGTGGCGGTGATCGCCACCAATACCTGGTCGGCCATCAAGGGCCGCGAGGCGCTGAAGCTGCGCTGGGACGATGGCCCCAATGCCAGCTACGAGTCCGGCGCGTTCCGCGCCACGATGGAGAAAGCCGCGAGCCAGCCCGGCAAGGTAGTGCGTAACCAGGGCGATACCATGGCCGCGCTGGCCGGCCCGGGCAAGCGCATCACCGCGCAGTATTACCTGCCGCATATCGCGCACGCCACGATGGAGCCGCCGGTTGCCACCGCACGCATCGCCGATGGCAAGTGCGAAGTCTGGACATCGGTGCAAGCGCCGCAGGCCACGCGCGAAACCGTGGCCGGGCATCTCGGCCTGAAGCCGGAGGACGTGACGGTACACGTGACGCTGCTGGGCGGCGGCTTCGGCCGCAAGTCCAAGCCGGACTTCGCCGCCGAGGCGGCGCTGCTGTCCAAGGCCATGGGCGGCAAGCCGGTCAAGGTGACGTGGACGCGCGACGACGACCTGCATCACGACTACTTCCACACCGTCTCCGTCGAGCACATGGAAGCCATGCTCGGCGCCGACGGCAAGACGCAGGCGTGGCTGCATCGCACCGCGGCTTCCACCATCACGTCGACCTTCGTGGCCGGCGCGAAGAACGAAGCCGCGTTCGAACTCGGCATGTCGGCGGTGAACATGCCGTTCGACATCCCCAACGTGCGCGTGGAAAACCCCGAGGTGGAAGCCCACACCCGCATCGGCTGGTTCCGCTCGGTGTCCAACATCCCCCACGCCTTCGCCGTCCAGTCGTTCGCGGCCGAACTGGCGACGGCGGCCGGGCGCGACCATCGCGACTACCTGCTGGCGCTGCTCGGCCCTGACCGCCGCATCGATCCAACGCAACTGTCCGACACCTGGAACTACGGCGAATCGCCGCAGCAGTATCCGCTCGATACCGGCCGCCTGCGCGGCGTGATCGAACTGGCCACGCGCGAAGCCGGCTGGGGCAAGACGCTGCCGAAGGGGCACGGGCTGGGGCTGGCGGTCTGCTACAGCTTCGTGACCTACGTGGCGGCAGTGATCGAGGTGGTGGTGGCCGATGACGGCAGCATCAGCGTGCCGCGTATCGACATGGCGGTGGACTGCGGCGCGCAGGTCAACCCGGATCGCATCCGCTCGCAGGTGGAAGGCGCCTGCATCATGGGCATCAGCCTGGCCACCACGGGTGAGATCACCTTCAAGGACGGGCGTGCCCAGCAGGACAACTTCCACCAGTACGAGGTGATGCGCGCGCCGTCGGCGCCGCGCCAGATCCATGTGCACCTGGTGCCAGGCAGGTTCGACGCACCGCTCGGGGGGGTTGGCGAGCCGGCCGTGCCGACCATTGCGCCCGCGCTGTGCAATGCGATCTTTGCGGCAACCGGCAAGCGCATCCGCGCGCTGCCGATCCGGGAGCAGTTGAAGAAGGCTTGAGCCTGAGCCTGAACCGCGGGGCATTGCAGCCGGCGCGATTTGCCGGCTGCAATGCCTTTGGCCTCAGGCACGTCTGGCTTTCACCTTCGCTTTGGCGCGGCGCTTTCTCACCCAGATCACCGTGCCAGTGACACTGAGCATGGCTACCAACAATCCCAAGACGCACATGAAGGCCTTGAACGGCCGCCCCCAGAGCGTGGCCATGTGCAGGCTGGAGATCCAGCTCCGGATCGTGTCGCCGCTGGCTGCGCCGGTGGGCAGCCAGGAACCCACCTGCATGCCAGTCCCGGCATCGAACACCACGGTCGTCAGGCCGCCATCCTCGCGCAAGTCCCGGCTGCTTCGCACCGTGTAGCGGTAGACGCCCAAGGCACTGTCATGGAACAAGCCGGTTTCCTCGATCACGGTGAAGCCCTGCGCCCGAGCCAGTTGCGCGATCAGGCGCTGGCCGACCTCGCGGGCTTCGTCCCAGGCAAGGCCCGGCTCTGACCGGGCATTCGCAGGCGTCACCAGCATCTCATCGCCCGGCTGGTGCGCGAAGACGGCCTTCATCACCGGCTCATAGACCTCCACGAGATTGAACGAGACGCCGCTCCAGGCGAGGACAAAGAGCATGGCCCAAGTCCACAGGCCTGCTGCGCGATGCAGGTCGAAATTCAGCTTGTGGCTGCCACCATGCCAGCGCACGGTCCACGCCGTGTGCCAGCGGGCCAGCCAGGATGTGCCGCTTGCCTTCACGCCTCTGCCCGCAGGCCTGCGCATGCGTGCGGGAAAGGTCAGGAAGGCGCCCACGAAGCAGTCCAGGGACCACAGCAACGCGACGATGCCGAAGGCGTAAGTGCCCACCGTCCCCAGCGCAAGAGAGTAGTGAAGCCGCTCGATGAATGGCATGACGTTCTTCATGCCTTGGCGGATGTCGCCCCATTTGCGCTCGCCCTGCACGGCTCCCGTATATGGGTTGGCGAAGACCTCGTCGTTCGGCAGTTCCGCGGCCTGCGCTGCCTGCAGGAAGAACGCGACAGACCGCCCCTCCTCCACTTTAAGCGGCGCGTATGGCATCCTGGCATCCGGATATTGCCGCATGACCCGCTCGCGCAGCACCAAAGGATCCAGCAGTGCCGCGCCAGGTGCCGGCGCCTCGGCGCGGAACAGCGCTGGATTGATCATGTCGTCCAGCTCGTGCTCCCACGCCAGCAGGCTGCCGGTCAGCCCGGCGATGAGCAGGAAGCCAGCCATCACCAGGCCAACGTAGCGATGCAGCGCGACCAGAGCCGTCCGCATCAGAACCGATACGCTGCACTGACGTTGACAGTGCGCTCCGCGCTGCGATAGCAAACACCCGGCAGATAGCCGCAGTCATACAAGGCCTGCCGGTTCAGCAGGTTGTTGATGTTGAACGTAAGGCGCCAGGGACCGCGCTCAACCCCCGCTGCCGCGTCCCAAAGGGTCAGGCTCGGATTCGTGAGGTTGTTGTTTCCGCCATCCGAATTGGAGCGCATTTTCCCGAGATAGCGAACCCCCAGCGCCGTGAACGCCCGGAACGAGTCCCCGATCGTGAACGCGTACTTACCCCAGGCAGACGCGCTGTGCTTGGGCGCTCCCTTTTGCGGCAATCCCTGGTCGCCATTGTTGCTCTTCGTGATGTCCGTATCGAGATACGTGTATTGCGCAATGACGCTGAAATTGCGGGTCAGCTCCGTGCGTGCCTCAAGCTCCAGGCCGCGCGATGACACTTCTCCCGTCTGGAGCACCCTGCCCGGATTTCCCGGCGCGGCGGTCGTCACGTTCCGCCGAAGCAGGTCGAACAGCGCCAGCGTGTAAATGCTCTTCTTGTTGGCAGGCTGATACCGCACGCCTGCTTCGACCTGCTTGCCGCGCGAGGGCGTCAGCGGCGCACCCGAGACGCTCGTACCAATCTCCGGCGCAAATGAGGTTGCATAGCTGAGATAGGGGGCCCACCCGGAATCGAAGAGGTACACGGCACCCAGGCGCCCGGTCATCGCATTCGCGGACTGGTCATAACCGACGGTGCTCGCGCCGGTGCCCAGGGAGGTCGTGCTGCTGGATTGCTGCACGTTGTCGTGCCGCAATCCAGCGGTCACCACCCAGCGATCCCATTTGAGCTGGTCCTGTGCGTACAGGCCGATCTGCCGCGAGGGCGTGTCTTGACGGGTCGGGTTGTCAGCGGGAAACAGCGGCAGCCTGGCGTAGACAGGGTTGTAGAGATCGATGGGGTCCACGAATCCCACAGCATAGGGATAGCTGTCGGTATTGCGTATCCTGGCATAGTCAACCCCGAGCAGTACGCTGTGCGCCAAGGGCCCGGTGCTAAAGCGTGCCTGCACCTGCGTATCCACATAGAGGCTCTTGGATTGGGTCTTGACTGGCCAGAAGTAACGGTCAATGGTTCTTCCATCGGACTGCAAGGCAGTCGGGAAAAGGTCCGTCCGGTCATTGTTGAGATCGTTGTATCTCAGGTTCTGCCGCACCGACCAGGTGTCATTGAACCGGTGCTCGAACTCGTAGCCGATCGTTTTGTTGGTACGATCAAAACGATTGTCGTAGCCGGTGATGTTGACACCTGGATTGACCTGCCCCAGCGATCCCGGGGATTGCAGTTGATTGGGGAAGGCGTATTGCTGATTGTCCTTCTGGTAGCGTGCCAGCAATGTCAGCCTGGTGTCAGCGCTGGGCTGCCAGGTCAACGCAGGGGCGATGTACAGCCGCTTGTCCTGGTCATGGTCCAGCCGGGTGTTCGACTCCCTGCCCAGCATCGTGAGCCGGTAGGTCCAGGTACCCCGGGCATCGATCGCGCCGCCGAAATCGCCCTTGATTTGCTTGCGGTCATAGCTGCCGTACTCCACGCCGATCTCGCGAATGGTCTCCGCGGTCGGGCGCTTGCTGACGACGTTGACCAGGCCGCCCGGGGGGACTTGTCCATATAGGACAGACGCCGGCCCGCGCAGCACCTCCACGCGTTCAAGCCCGTATGGCTCGATCGCGGTAGCAAAGGTGCGCCCTGAATTGCGAAGCCCGTCCTGAAAGATCCCTGTGTCCTCAATCGTGAAGCCGCGCAACAAGGAGGAATCATCGCTGCCCAGGGATCGTTGGTTGGGGGTGACGCCTGCGGTGTAGCGCAGCGTTTCATCCAGCGACTCCGCTTTTCGGTCCCCTATTTCATCGGCCGTAATCACGGAAACGGACTGCGGATCCTCTAGCAAGGACGCATCGGTTTTGGTGGCGGTGGCGCTGCGCCTGGCAACATAGCCGTGCACCGCCCCCCAGGCGCTCTCCTGCCCTGCACTGGCCATCACCGTTACCACGGGCAATGTCGAGGCGTTCGCTTCGGTCGCGGTGGGAGCCGCTGCGGGGCCAGCCCGCAAAGAGTAGGTGCCGTTGGCCCCGCGAACGATTTGCAGTCCCTGCCCGCGCAACAGTTCTGCAAATCCATCTGGTACCGTAAAGCTCCCTGCAAGGCCCCCGCTGGCTTTGCCTTGAATCAGCGCAGCGTCCACCGACAATTCCACGCCCGCCGTTCTGGCAAAGCTTGTCAGCGCCAGGCCCAGCGAGCCGGCCGGGATGTTGTAGACGCGCTTGGGTTCCGCCATGCGCTGACCTGTCGGCTGGGCATGTGCTGAAGGGGCCGCGATAGCCTGGACGCCAAGCGCCAGCCCCATCAAGAGTGCCGCCTGGACCGCTGTGGCGGTGGTCGTTATCTGGAGCGCAGGGGCGCGGCGGCCAGCCCTGCGTGCCAGTTGTGAAGCCTGATTCTGTTTTTGGCGACATGCCATGGTGAAGGCCTTTCAGTTCGGAAGATTTGTGTTGCTCATTACGTCTTCCGAACGAGAAGGCAAAACCCGCAATGCCAATCCCCAAAAAGTTTGTAACAGTGGGCGGAATGACGAACCGAGCGCCATCAGGCCATGGCCCTCGCCACGCCTGGCGCGAGGCGCCGGCGTGCCTACCTCGCCTGAACGGTCACCCAGTAGCGCGTCCGGTAGATAATCTTGACCGGTAAACCCAAGGTCAGGTTGAGCAGCGCCCGGTCGGTGTCAGGCAACGAGAACACCCCGGTCACCCTAAGGCTGGCGATAGACGGGTCGCAGTGCAGCAGGCCAGGCCGGTAGCGGCCAAGTTCAGCCAGGAAATCCGCGACGAGCATGTTGTCTGCCACCAGCGTGCCGCTGGCCCATGCAGCAGCGCTCTCCTGCCCTGCAACAGGAGGTTTGGCCTGATCTGCGGAGAACACCGTTCGTTGCCCGGCACTCACCCTGACGGCATCAGTGGCGCGCGCGGGGTGTACGTCAACAGCGCCTTCGAACACGGCCACACGTGAGACATCGGTGTCCTGTCGTACCGTGAAGCGGGTGCCAAGCGCCTGGACACAGCCTTGCCGGCTTTGCACCCGAAATGGGCGGTGGACCATCGCCGTGTCGCGAGCGGTCGCGACCAGGATCTCGCCCGCATAGAGGATTACCCGGCGCTCCTGCCCGTCATAGCGCACGTCGATGGCCGTATCGGTGTTGAGAACGACGCGGGTACCGTCGGGCAATTCGATTTCGCGGATTTCACCAATCCGTGTACTGTGATCCGAGACGGCGGCGTGCCAGATGTCGGACTCGCGCACCGAATAGGCTAGGCGACCCGCGGCGACCAATCCCAGTACCTGCAACACCCGGCGTCGCCTAAACCCAGCGACCGCCGGTTTAAGCAGCGCTTGCCTCGCGATCTCGCGGGGCACGCTATCGAGCTTGCCCTCCATGACCTGCAGGCGATTCCATGCACGCTCGTGGTCGGGATGTGCGGCGCGCCATTGGGCGCAGGCTGCCTTGTCGGCGTCAGTGGCATCCCCGGACCAGAGGCGGGCCATCCACTCGGCGGCCCGTCGGATGATGGTGGGATCGACGGGGGCTTGGGCGGACTCCCGCCGCATCTTGTCAGTTGGGAAGCTCATACATTGCCTGGTAGCAGGCCTGTAGTCCGGCAGCGATGTACTTTTCGACCGACGACACCGAAACGTGGAGACGCTCGGCGATTTCCCGATAACTCAGTCCGTCCACTTTGCATAGCAGGAAGGCCAGGCGCGCCTTTCCTGGCAGGCCGTGCAGGATAACGTCGATCTCGATCAGGGCCTCCACCACCACAGCCCGGGTCTCTTCTGAAGGCACTTTCGCTTCCGGCAGCAGCGCGATGGCATCCAGATATGCCGCTTCGATCTGGCGGCGGCGGTACAAATCGATGACCAGGCCATTCGCGATCTGGGTCAGATGCCGGCGTGACTGATCCGCTTGCGGCGTGTTGCCCGAGGCCATGACACGCACATAGGTGTCGTGCGCAAGATCCGCCGAATCGAAGACGTTGCCCAGTTTCTTGCGCAGCCAGCCCCGCAACCAGCCATGGTGCTCGCTGTATAGGACTTCGATTGGCTGGATCGGGGTTTCGGGCGCTGACATGGTTCGAGCAATCTGGCGTCAAGCCTCTGAGAATCAAATGCGAATAATTCTCAATTATACCGAGTTTATGACGAGATTGGTTTGAATCTACCGGCTTCGTGCTTCGCCATGCCCGGTGCCGGCACGGATGGTGTCGGCCGGCACATGCTCAGGCAACGTCGGCTTAGAGGGAGGTTGGCCTGGAGAGACGGGAGCCAGCAACACTGGCTGATACGCTGCGCATTTCGATCGCGCAAAAGCAAAACCCCCCAGTACTTGCGTACTGGGGGGTTTCAAGGGAGAGCCTGGCGATTACCTACTTTCACACGGGTATCCGCACTATCATCGGC
>NZ_BAAILO010000486.1:0-296 GCF_054589115.1 Cupriavidus sp. 8B
GGCTACACGCAGTTTGGGCGGGCCCTGTTCGAGCTGAACATCGACATCCTGTGCGCCAATTCCAGCCCGGCCAAGGGCCGCGTGGAGCGGATGAATGGCACCCTGCAGGACCGGCTGGTCAAGGAACTGCGGCTGCGCGGCCTCAGCACCATGCAAATCGCCAATGCCTTTGCGCCAGCCTTCATGGCCGACTTCAATGCCCGCTTCGCCAAGCCGCCGCGCAGCGACTTCGATGCCCACCGGCCGCTGCGCGTTGACGAGGATCTGGCACGAATCTTTACCTGGCGCGAATGGCG
>NZ_BAAILO010000487.1:0-3861 GCF_054589115.1 Cupriavidus sp. 8B
GTCGTAGTAGTAGCAAATGTAGGCGGGTGTGATCTCGTCGGTGGAAATGTCCGAGCGGAGCGGCAAGGCCTCTTCAAGTGTGACGCCCTCTCCCACCAGTTGCCGCTGGACCACGCTTGGGTTATTCGACAAAAACAGGATTCGGCCGTCAAAACGAACCGTGTCGGAAGGACGAAGCGGCTGCGAGTTTGGCTGGTTCACGGTTTACTCTCCTATGTAATCTACTTATGCAATCGGCAGGGCGAAGTGGTATCAGACGGCTGACAAGTCGCGAGTCGTGGTGAGTCGCCAGGACAAGACTCGGCCGTCAGTGGTTTAACTCTTCAAGTCTCAGGCCGTTTGTCTTCGGTCCAAAGACGCCGATCGCTATCATGACCACAAGCATGCAGGCCGTGATGCCGGCGAAGACCCCGGGTACGCCAAAGTCCTTCAGCAGCGCCGCAATGATGAAGCCCGATAACATCGCGCCGATACGGCTAGCTGAATAGACGATGCCGCTCGCACGGCAGCGCACGGCCGTGGGAAATAGTTCCGACTGATACGTATGGCAGGAAACTGACATTGTCTGACCGGCAAAGCTGATTAGCACGCCTGTAATAATGAGCGGAACCACCGACGTCACTTGTCCGAACGCGATTCCGCAAATGACCACTGCAAGCGCGCTACCGACGATTAGGTACTTCCGCTGAATTTTGTCTGCGTAGAGCATCGCTAGTACGACATCCCTTAAATAGGTTGAATAATTAATCGCCTCGGATATGATGGCGGGATGAGCCGAGGCCGCCAAGCAACGCCAGTGAAGCTGGCGAAGAAAGAACAACAGGAACTGCTATCGCTGATCGAGCGCAAGACGGCGCCGCAGCGAGATGTGATGCGCGCGCGAATCGCGTTGTGGGCCCACGAGGGCCACGCCAATACGGTCATTGCGCAGGAACTGGGTGTCTCGGTGCAAACAGTCTGCCTTTGGCGCAAGCGCATTGCACAGCAAGGTGCCAAAGGTATCCGCGAGGGCGAGCGCAGTGGCCGTCCGCCACGCATCACGCACGAGGCCCGATTGCAGTTGATCGCGCTGGCGTGTGAAACGCAGGAACCTGAGGGACGGGTCACGCCGACGCTCGACGAGATTGTGGCGCGCGCCGTGGAGCGCGGCGTCGTCGGGCAGATCAGCCGCAGCCAGGTGCAGCGCATTCTGCAGGCCGGCGACGTGCGTCCGCACCGGGTCCAGCAATGGCTACATAGCCCAGACCCGGCCTTTCGCGAGAAGGTCAACGGGATTTGCCGGCTGTACCGCAAGGCGCCTCGAAACTCGGTGGTGCTCAGTATCGACGAGAAGACCGGCATTCAGGCCATCGAGCGTAAGCACCCAGGACGTGCCCCGGCGCCGGGGCGGCTACGTCGGCGTGAGTTTGAATATATTCGTCACGGCACCCAGGCGTTGATTGCCGCGCTGGACGTGCATACCGGACAGGTGCTGGCAGAATGCCGCGACCGGCGCACCCAGGAGGATCTGATAGCCTTCATGGAGCGCGCGGCAAGCGCGTACCCGGCCAAACAGGTGCATATCGTCTGGGACAACCTCAACACCCATTGCGCCCAGGCCGTCTGGCAGGCGTTCAACGCGCGCCACGATGGGCGGTTTCACTTCCACTTCACGCCATTGCACGCGAGTTGGGTCAATCAGATCGAACTCTGGTTTGCCCGCTACACGCGCCGAGTGCTGCGCCACGCGAGCCACACCAGCACCGTGCACCTGCGCGAGCGCACCGAGCAGTTTGTCCGCGCGCACAATCAGGTGGCCCGCCCGTTCAAATGGAGTTTTCGGGGCTATCCGTTGCAAACCGGCGCATCGTAATCGAGGATCGATATGTCAGCCTTACCCACCAAACATTACGCTGCCAAATTGCAGCAGCGACTGCGCAGCCTGCTCGGCCACGAGCAGATCATCACGCAAGCCTACGGGCGTCACCTGCTGATCAAACGTCTGGACGACGAGGAGCCGACCGTGGTGGCTCGGCTGACCGAGCTCGGCCGCAATCGTTATGGTGCCGCCTTTCGCAGCCATACCGGGCGTTGGGAGCCGTTGCCAGGCGCAGGCTCGCTCGACGAGATGGCCGAGCTGGTTGTCACGCTCCTGCAGCCGTATTTGCAGCCCGATACTTATTAAAGCTATTTACGGGATGTTGTACTAGTAATGCGCCCGCTGGCATCGCAAACGCGATGATGAACGAGTACAGCAGACTCATGGTGACGGTAATACCGTGAGCAATCAATAGTGTCGGCACCCAGTTCACGAACCCGTAGTAGCCGATAGCCTGACAAAAGTTGAAGACAGTCAGCATGATCAGGCGCGACCGATAAGGCGGCTGCAGCAGCTCCGCAAACAACGCACGCCGGTACACGGGCTGCTCGATCGCCTTCAGTGGCGGCGGAAGGGGCTGGCCGTACTGGCGCTCGACAATAGCTTCGATCTTGCCCACTATCCTCTCGCCCCTTTCAACATTGCCGTGGGTCGCGAGCCATCGCGGGCTTTCCGGCACCGCACGGCGAATGAACCAAACGAGCACCGCGCCGATCGCTCCCGCGAGCACCACGACACGCCATCCGTCGATGCCGAACACGGTCGTCGGAACGAGCCAGTACGAGAGGATCGCAGCGACCGGGGCGGCCGCGAACATCACCGTCTGGTTGAACGCAATCGCGCGGCCGCGCATATGCTGCGGGACGAGCTCGGTGACGTAGCTATCGATCGTGATGATCTCCAGGCCCACGCCGATGCCGGTGATGAAGCGCCACAGGATCACGCCTTCGGGAGTCGTCTGGAATGCCATGATCGCCGAGCCGACCGAGTACCACAGCAGCGAAAACGTGAAGACGGCGCGGCGCCCGTAGCGATCCGGCATCCAGCCGAATCCGAAGGTGCCGACGAAGAGGCCCACGAAGGTTGCGGCAATGAAGCCAGCGATCCCAGTCAAGCCGAAGAATGCATGGGTCGTGGTCTGAAGCAGCCCGCTCTTCGCCATGCCCGGCGCGATATAGCCGGTGAAGATCAGGTCGTAGACTTCGAAGAAGCCCCCGAGCGAGATGAGGAACACGAGCATCCAGAGATGCCGCGTAATTGGCAGGCGGTCCATGCGCGCAGAGATTTCCGCGCCCGGGTTGATGTCGATACGAACGTTCGGCGCGACGCGCGCGGGGCTTCCCGCGGTGACGGTCTGCTGCATGTCTGTCTCCTGTTATTGCACCGGTGGCATTCTTCTGTGTGCATGCCTGCCGATATGAGGGTGACGGGCCACATGCCGGTGACATGCGTCCCGCGATCAAAGGCTATTTCTGGCCGACGACTCGCCGGCGGATCTGGTCGCGCTCAATCGACTTGAGGTGCGCCCTGAAGTCCTTGGCCGCCCAAAAAAAGTGGCGTTATATCCCTATTTGCAGGGTTCTTAAGTCGGGCTTCACTCGGCGTCTCTCCGGTTCTCCTTCGTCTTGTTGCGATTTTATGATTTCGCGATAAGAGAACGAAGTGGTAATCTGAGAAGTTAAAATTCTCCATCGGGAACTTTCTGACATGCCGAACTGCCGTTGCATTGCCCACACGCTGCGCTCCAGCGCGAGATGTAGACGATGAAGTCCCATTTCGACCCCATCACGCTGAAACTCTTCATCGCCGTTTGCGAGGAGGGAAGTATTGCCCGCGCTTCCCAACGCGAGTCCATCGTGCCATCGGCAGTCTGCAAGCGCCTGGCAGCGCTTGAAGAGGATCTGCGCGTAACACTCCTCGCCCGTGGCAAACACGGAATGAAGCCGACCGCGGCCGGCACGGCGTTTGTTCGGCAAGCGCGGGACGTGTTGAGCCGTATGGAA
>NZ_BAAILO010000487.1:4092-23240 GCF_054589115.1 Cupriavidus sp. 8B
AGACTTGTCAGGCCTGGAAACAGCGACGTACCGGAGCGATCATCCTTGCGTCGTTCTCCACCCGTCGCATCCCCTAGCGACACACGACGCGTTGTACTTCGAGGACACTCTGGAGTATGAAAGCGTCAGTGTGTCGCCCGGGAGCATGATGGAGATCATGTTGCGTCAGCACGCGGCACTCGCGGGCAAGCCCATGGCCTCTCGCATCGAGGCATCCACCTTCGATAGTGCTTGTCGAATCGTGGCCGCCGGCCTCGGTATTGCGATTAGCCCGAGAGAAGCCGTAGGGCCAACTGCGAAGGCGCTTGGATTGACACTCGTACCCTTGAAGAATGACTGGGCTAACCGTCAGTTCGTTATCTGCTCGAGGTCGCAGAAATACACGTCATCCAGTGCGCGCACGCTCGCAGATCATCTTCACCGGCTTGCGGAGGGCGATGGAATTCAATCGAACTCCAGCCCATGCTGATCGCGAGCATTCGATGATTGGCTTTGGAGCATTTGCACGAGGACGGCGGACTTCATTGAGCATTCGCACTTTCCGCTTCGGCCGAGTACTTGCCGACTAGCTCGAAAACATGAATGGCCGTTGCACCTTGGAAGCGGTCCTAGATGCGTCGCCAGGCCGAAGGTCAGAATTGGGTCGATTTGGGACGATCAGCAGTGCGCGGCCCGTGGGGCTCGACTTTGCGATGTAGTGTTCGATGAGCGCGTCAACGAGAAAGCACGGAATCTTCTTTTCGATCAACAGCTTAAGCCGTCTTTGGCGAAAATTCACGAATCCCGCCCATTCCTCGTCCATGCTCAAAGCGTTGCACCATCCACTTTGACGGTGTTGGCATGCGCGCGGTTGACACCGTGCCGCTCGTGGCCGCCCCTGTGAGCTTGCACCTCGCATTGTCGCTTCCAACATGCGTGCCGGCCGCGCGCCGAGTCGGCCTGCGGCGGTGTCGCCCTACTGGAGGAGCTCGATCATGAGTCAGTTGGTGCCCGAGCAATTTGCCGCGACGCAAAAGCCGACCCTCGAGACCTTTTTCAGTCTGACGAATAAGGTTGTCGAAGGCCTTGAAAAGCTGGCCCAGTTGAACCTGCAAGTGTTGCGTGCGACGCTCACCGAAACGCAGGAGAACGTGCTGAAGGGACTGTCCACGAAGGACCCGGGCGAGTGGATCGCGCAACGGCAAACACTCACTGCAGCGGTTCCGGAGCGGATCACGTCATACAATCGTCAGGCGTTTGATATTGTATCGGGTGTGCAGGCGGAATCCGCACAGTTCGCACAGGCGCAGGGCGAAGCCTATAACAAGCGTGTTGAGACGCTGGTCGAGGACGTCGCGAAGAGCGCGCCGGCCGGCTCCGAAGCCGCGATCGCCGCGTGGAAATCCGCCCTCAGCGCCGGCAGCGCGCTGGCCGAAACAGTCCAGAAGAGCTACCAGCAAGCGGTACAGGCGGCCGAAAGCAACGTTGAGGCCGCGGCGGTCGCCGCATCGAGGGCGACGCACCGGGCGACCGAATGCGCATCGGCTGCCGCCAAGTCGTATGATTGTCGGGTAGGCTGGACGGCCCGCCCGACTGGCGCACCTCTAGACGGCACCGCGCTGTGCCGGTGGAGTTGGCTGCGCTTCCAGCCGGCCAGTGCTGCTGGTTCAATGAACGAGGATCACCATGCGAGAACTCACCCCCGCCGGCCAGCAATTGATCAAAGAAGTAGCCCAGCGACATGGGTTCACCACGGATGCCGTGATGAGCATGCTGGAGTCTGTGATTCGCGGTAATGGCAGCATGGCCCAGTTCAACCACCCCGAATTTGGTGGCTCCGGCCAGTGGATGCAGGGGGGAATGACCATGGTCTCCGACATGCTCAACAACTACCTGAAAGGCCGGGTCGATGGGCTCTGTTCCGAGCTTTCCCGCCTGATGGCAAACCAGCCCGACCTTATTCGCAGCGGCAGCTTCCAGTCGCAGAGCCAGGGTACCCAGCAGCAGGCCAACTACGGCGGCGGCCAGCAACAACAGCAGAGCGCTGGTTACGGTGGCAGCAACCAGCAGCAGACTGCAGCCGGACCGGTCGGACCGGTGAGTCTGTTTGTTCCGCCCGCCCCCGGCACCTCTGGCGACTGGTGGCCCGCTGATCTGGGGCGGCCCAACGGCACCGGCGCGCAGAACGACGTCCGCTATGCCTACTTCGCACAGCCCCGGCGCCTGGCGATCGAAGTGAACGGCAAGGTGACTGTTTACGATACGCTCGATCACCAGATCAGCGGCTTCTCACAGCAGCAGTCCCGCGGCGCGTCCCTCACATTCGCGAGCCAGCACGGCCTGGTTGCTGTCGCCAGCCTGCCGGTTGTCTCGGTCGCTGGGTTTCCGCAGCCGGCGTCGCCGCCGGTGCAGGAGGAGCCCGTCAGCACTCA
The DNA here is from genome assembly GCF_054589115.1 of Cupriavidus sp. 8B. NCBI lineage: Bacteria > Pseudomonadati > Pseudomonadota > Betaproteobacteria > Burkholderiales > Burkholderiaceae > Cupriavidus > Cupriavidus sp. 8B. The sequence goes on from NZ_BAAILO010000487.1 coordinate 6,504, forward strand.
GTCGGTTGCCCGCGAGGCAGACGTGTTCGCCAGCATAGAGAAGCTCGCCAAACTGCACGAGAAGGGGATTCTCAGCGATGAGGAGTTCGCCGCCAAGAAGGCGGAGCTGCTGAGCCGTTTGTGAGCGTCCCGTCATCGCGCACCGCAATCGGGGCACGATTTTTACTTGGCTGAAACCCCACACCTCTCCCCCGTCCCCTCTCCACTTGGTGGTACTCAGGGCGGGGGTACACTGCGTAACCGCCCAGGCGGCCGATAGAAGACTGCCGGCCGTGAGCGCTTTTGTCTTTGTCACGGACACCGTAACCCGTCCGACCAACCAACTTGGTGCAGTCGTTTGATCGTTTCACCTCGAAGAGGGGCCGGCTTTGTGCCGTAAAAGTGGTTGTCTCGTCGGGCCCCAATTTGCGGTTGCAGTGTCCGCTTCGTGGCGTTCAGTTTCAAATGTGGAGTGACCGGAGTGGGTAGGGAAGCGCCGACTGGCCCCTCCCCTCATTTGGCCGTTGTCGGCCAGTTTGGGACATTCGCGCCTAAGGCCTGGATCGCTGACCATTGCCAAGTACAGGCGCCATGTTCACCTCCGCATTGCCGAATCGACGAACGCGGCACCCTCACCTTCGCCGATGTATCGGCAAGGTGTCGCTATTTCTTGGATTCGTATGCCATCCGCACCGCCAGACCTGTCAGAACGCTTCCCATCAACCAGCGCTGCACCAATAGCCACTGCGGGCGTCCTGACAGGAAGGTAGATATCGATCCGGCCGTCACGACGATCAGTGCATTCACAGCGAGGCTGATCGAAATCTGAACGCTGCCGAGCGCCAGCGATTGGGTAAGCACACTGCCGTGTCCTGCCGTAATAAATTGGGGAAGCAGAGACAGGTACATGACGGCGATCTTGGGATTCGCCAGGTTAGTGATAAACCCCATGCTAAAGAGCTTCCTTGGGGTATCGACCGGTAGGTCGCGCACTGCGAACGCGGACCGTCCGCCCGGCTTGACCGCTTGCCAGGCAAGATAGAGAAGGTACAAAGCGCCGCCAAAGCGAAGCGTGTCGTATGCGTAAGGTACCGCAAATACGAAAGCCGTAATTCCGAATGCCGCACAGAGCATATAGAACACAAAGCCCAGTGCAACGCCTCCCAACGAAATGAGGCCTGCGCGTCTACCTTGGCAAATTGAGCGGGAAATCAGATAAATCATGTTCGGCCCCGGCGTTAGAACCATTCCCAACGCCACAAGAGCGAACATGAGCAAATGTGCGAAATCAGGCATAACCCATCTCCAATGGATAGTAGGTAATGCCCAGGCGCGCGGCGGCTAGCAATCTCACGCTCCCCGATAGTGCTCTATCTGTATGCGCCAGTCACATGAGTGCAGAAACTATAGCACAGGAGAAAATGCTTTAGGATCGGAGGAGCCGTGGTTGTGCGCTTACAGACAACCGGCGAACATGACAGAGCACGCCTCGCTTCAGTTTTCCGTTTTCCGTTAAAACGACCTCTACAGCACCAGCCGCTCGATCGGCATCGGATGCGAGATCGCATACCCCTGCAGCAGATCCGCGCCGAGCGACCTTGCCAGCGCCACGTCGTCCGGACTCTCCACGCCTTCGGCCACCGTCTGCAGCTCCAGCGAACGCGCCAGCTCCATCGAGGAGGCGAACAGCCGCCGGGCGCGCTCGGCATGGCGCGCGCGGTGCAGCAGGATCTTGTCCACCTTGACCTGCTTGAACGGCAGCAGGCCAAGGGCTTGCAGCGAGGCATACCCCGAGCCGAAATCGTCCTGGGAGATCACCATGCCGCGCGCGGAAAGCGCGCTGAGGTTTTCCAGCAGGCGCGCCTCGCTGTCGCGGGAAATGCGGGTCTGCTCGGTCAGCTCCAGCACCAAGCGGGCAACATCCAGCCCGTGGGCAATGCTTGCGCGCACAAATCCCTGGACAAAGCCGGCCGCAGCCGCGGTCTTCGGGTTGACGTTCAGGGAGAACCGGCCCGCATATTGCGGAAAGCGCATCTGCACCCGGCCGCATGCGCCAAGGAAATGGTCCAGCAGAATGGTCTCCACCCCATGGCTGGTGATGCTGCCGACAAAGGCATCCGGTGCGTGGTGCCGCCCTTTGTCGGACCAGCGCGCCAGCACCTCAAGCCCCACGATGCCGCCGTGCTGCGCGCTGATCTGCGGTTGGAACACCGGGTAGATATGCCCGAATTCGATCGCACCGATGAGGTCCACCCGGGAAAGCGCGAGCAGCGCCTCGTGGTCCAGGCCGCGCTCCGTGACATCCGCTCCCTCGTGCCAGTCCGAAGGCCATGCCATCCTCTGGCGCAACCCGGCCGTCGGACCGGGCAGCCCGCTGACGGGCTCGGCGCTGGCCCAGATCGGATATGGGGCCCTTGCGGGGGGAGACGCCCTGCCACTGAATAACGCGTATTGCAATCTAAGCTCCTGGAAGGCATTCGGACGGTCGGGTATGACATGCGCACGCATCACCTGAATCTCGCGCGAGCACACGCCACACCGCGACAACGCCATACCGCCCGGCAATTCTCTTGGCTCCGCTAAGGGCAAATTCAAACGACTGCAAACCCAGAGCGGTGGCCCACGCCAAGGCCGGCGCGCACTTATGCAGGCACAACCCTATTCTTTCAGTGCCCGCCTGGCCATGGAGCATTCAGGTTCCCCTCCTAAGGAGGACCACCCACCAAGGCGGGGTACTGACGTCATACAAGCCGTAAGACAATCCATCACAGCAAGACTGACCCCTTGCTGAATCGTTCAGGGGGTGTAGGAGCACCCTGCGCCTACACCCTCTTTTTTTATTGCCAGGGCGTCTCGCGCCTGGATCCATGCGCAACCTCCCGCCCAAGCCCGCAATACCCCAATCCCTGCCTTAAAATCCCGAGAAGCGAATGCCGATCGAGCCATAGCCGTAATAGCGATCAAGCTTGCCCGCCGTAGCGGCGTTATAGAGAAACGGGATCGTGCCGACGAAGTTGTACAGCGATGCCTGCCCACGCAGGAACACCTCGACATTCTTCACCACCGCATACGACAGCTCCATCCCCAGCGTATGGTTTGACTTGATGGGGGAATAGCCGTATGCGCTCGCGCGGCTGTCGACGTTGCTGCGCAACAGGTACTGGAACTGGTAGCCCAGCCGCGCGCTGAAGCTCTCGTACTTCCAGCGCCACGAGCCGCCCAGGTTCAGGAAGCCAGCCGTGTAATTGAAATCGTCATTGATATTGAGGCCGTACTGGCTAGCGTCCGTTGAAAAGGACGCCGACTGCAGGTTGGTGTTGCCAACACGGCAAGGCGCGGCCAGGTTGCCGCTGGCAACGTTGTCCGAGCCAATGTTCACATTGAAACTGCACCCGCCCTGCTGCAGCCGCGTGTTGATGCTGCCGATCGTCACGCGGCTCACGCCAAGGCCCAAAAACCCGGTCAGCTTGTTGCGCTCGGTCAGGTCGCCAGAAAAAATCACATCGGCCTGGCCCTGGATATCGTTGGCGTCGTTGACCGTGACGCTGTTGAACGTGGCATTGCGGACCTTGAGCGCGGACGAGCGCGTCAGGCTGCCGGCGCGGTCGCCCCAAAGGGAGAAGCGCACCATGATGCGGTCCCGCGCGCCGGGCTCGGCCAGCGGGTCATAGTGCAAAGCCAGCATCCAGCTATCGATCTGGTTGTTGTCCTGCCCATAGTCGATGCCGCGGCGCCAGTACGTGGCCGACCCCGACCATTTCGGCGAGAACTTGTAGCCGAGCATCAGCTTGCCGCCACGATAGTCGCCGGCGTTATCTGGCACGGCGCCCTGGCTCTCTCGCAGGTTAAAGACATCCACGGTCTTGTTGACCATGTCATAGCTGGCCTCCACGCGAAATGACGTGAACTCGCCCGTAGTGGGCTCAGCCTGCAGGAACACATCGTCGGGGGCCGCATTGGCAACGCCGACGCACGACAAGCCCAGCATCAAGGCACCGGCATTGCCAAGCCGGCGCGTGCGATACAACAGCATAGGGAGACTCCGAGGCCGGGGGCGGACCTCATCCACGGCGTCAGCCGGTTCTTGGTCCGGCCAACTGCACACAAAAAAGCCGGTCACCCGCCACAAGCGCCAGATGGCGCACATGACGGATGACCGGGCTGGCCCTTCCCTGACCAAGGGAAGGACTTCACTGCGCACCGATCAGGGGTTCAGCGTGACCGAGGTCGTGATGCCGTTGCCGCTAACCGTTGCCGTGGCGGTCTGCACCGTCTGCGCCAGCGTCTTCTGCGGGCTGCTGCTCACCAGCGTAGCAACGCTCACTGCCTTGCCACCCTGGCCCGCCACCGCAAACGTCACGGGGAAGGTGCTGGTCGACTTGGGCGTGAGCGCGGCGATCTGCGTCGCGCTCAGCGCGCCCGCGCTCTGCAGCTTGGTCAGGAAGACCGTGAAAGGCAGGTTCAGCGAGCCGCCGTTGGCGCTGTCGAACAGGTTGTCGGCAGTCGCGTTGGTCAGGCCCACGCTAGCCGTGATGCTGCCGCCACCGATGCGGAACGAGTAGGGCGTGTTGACCGGCACCTGCGCAGCGGTCAGCGCGCCGCTGCCGTTGAAGGTGAGCGCAACCTTCTCGATGATGACGTCGACCTTGTTGCCGTTGTACGTGTAGCTCAGGCCGGCACGTACTTCCGTTGCTCCGCCGGCAAATGCATCGCCGTTTTGCGAGACCGCCACCTTGATGGAGCTCAGCGTACCGCCCGTCACCGTCACGGCGCTGCTCACCGGGAACTGCTGGCCGTTGATGGTCATGCTGGCCAGCTGGATGAAGTTGGTCGGCTTGACGCTGTTGGCCACATCGGTGATGGCGCCGCTGTTGACGCTGCCACCCAAGTCACTGGCAGCGGTCTGGATCGCAGTGGTGTTGCCGGTAGCCACGGCACCGCCAAGCGCGGCCAGCTTGGTAGTCTGCGTCGAGTCAGCCAGCGCGGCCGGCGTCACCGCCGCCACCAGCGCACTGCTGGCCGTGGACTTGGCGCTGTCGGTCACCGCATTGACCGAGCCGGCTTGCTGCAAGGTGGCCAGCGTGGCGGCCGGGCTCGCGCCCAGCACGATCGTGCCCAGTGCGGTGCTCACGTTCGACACCTGGTTGGCCACAACCGGGCCGGACAGCGCGGCCACGTTAGCGGCCACCGCGGCAATGCTGGACTGAACGCTGGCCGGGAAACCCGCCTTGGCGTTCTGTACCGACGAAGAGACCACCGCCGTGACCAGCGTGCTGCTGGTCAGGTCCGCGGTACCGGAAGCGTTGTTCACCGCGTTAGCCACGGCATTGGCGGCCGCCGCCGCAGCAGCTTCCGTCGTCAACGTGCCGCCCGTGGCCTTCGACAAGCCTGCCAGCGTCTTGGTGACCTGGTCCACCAGTTGCTGCACCACCACGGCTGCCTTGAGCACCGCAGCATCCTGCATCGGGTCCAGCGTGGTCAGGTCCTTGCCTTGCAGGCCAAGCTTGGTCGCCAGCGCCGCGGCTTGCGCTGCGCCCAACTGTGCAACCAGCGTCGTCAGCGGCGTGATCATCGGGGTCACGCCGGCCTTGTAGGTGACGGCCGGCGCTTGCAGCACGCCGGTGAACGGCTGGTTGGTACCGATGTCGGTACCGCCGGTCACCTTGAGCGCGCTGGTGGTGCAGCCATCCGGGAATGTGAAATCCCCGGTCGCGGAGGTTGTAGCGGTCTTGTTGCTGCAATCGAGGAACGTCACCGTAGCCTGTGACAGGTAGAAGTCGACGGCCTTGCCTTGCACGGTGACCGATGGCGACGGGGTCGGCGTCGAGTCCGAGCCTCCCCCGCAAGCCACGAGTGCCGCTGCTGCGGAAGCCATGAGGCCGAGGGTAAAGATATTCCTGATATTGGTTTGCACGCTTCTCACTCCTGATTGATACGTCAATGCGTCGATGCGTCAATGCGTCGATGGGTCGATAGGTCAATGGGTCACTAGGTCGTCTATGGATCCTGACCATGCCTGGGCAGCGCACCGCCTGTGGTGCCCTTCACCGCCCCGGCTCGGCGCATCTCATGGATACCTTTTGCTGGCTCTTGCAATCGGAATCGGCAGCACTACATTGCCACTGCCTTTTGCCAGCTTCACTAGATAAACAATCTCCACAACCGTGTCACCCCTACTAGGAGGGGGAAAGCGCAGACTTGCATGTCAGGACGTAACACCCACCGCCGCGAGAGACGCAACGGCATCGCTGCCGCGCGCAAATTCTCCGGTTGTCAGGACGAGTGCAACGATGCCGGCGAGCGCGCCGCTTCGCGCTTAGTGCTGAATCGGGAAATCCTCCGGCACCAGCCAGCGCGCCACATATCGGCCCATGGCTTCGAGCAACACATCGGAGGTCAGCCCGGAAGCGCCCGCCAGCGCAGGGCACATGATCCAGGTCGTGCCATCGTGCTCCAGCACGCGCAGCGTCTTGGCAAGATCAGCCGGCTGCAGAATGAAATCCCCCACCCGGGCCTGCTTAAGCCCAAACGCCAATACGAAGTCCGAGACATGCCGCTCGCCCAGGCATACCACCACCTTGGGCTTCCATTCCCGGCGAATGTCTTCGATAAAGCGGAAGCGGTTGCCATTGCGGCACAGATCCAGGTACCGCTGCTTGGGCACCAGGGCCGGTTGCCCGCGAAACGCCCTGGACCAAGGCGTCTGGCCAATCAGGTGCGCCGGCAACGGAAACAGGCTGAGCTTGAACTCCGCGCCCCCCGGCGCATAGAGATGCTGGTCGAAGTAATGCTTCCAGTCGCACTCGCTTTGCGAGCACTCAAATGTCTGCGCGCGCGCCGCCGCCATGATCCGGGCGATCTTCTGATGCGACTGCCAGCGCTCCATGCTCTCGCGATGCCGCTCGCGGTATGCGCTATCCCAAGCCCCCGGTTGGGTGCGCGGCTCCAGTGGCGCTACCAGCGACTCAACCCACGGATGCGGCGTGCTGTCGCAAAACCACACAGCCGCCGCCGGATTTCCCCCTTCCATACCAACGTAAGACGCGAAGTACGCGTCCAGCTGCTCACGTGAGAATACTGTCTTCTGTTCTATTTCCATGCCCCTACCGCTTGGTGGAATTAAAGATGCCCACGCGCTGAGGCAATACATACCTATACGACGTGACGGGCCGCGAGACGCCTCGAATGCATCGGCAAATCTCTAATAGAACGATGGAGACAACCCGCTGACGGGGAATGCAAAGGTAAAAGCTTCCCGCGTTTCCGCGCTTCCCACCTGCTTCGTATCGGATGCCGGCGGCTTAAAACCCATGCCTGGCTCCGACGGATTTGACCTGCCTACAACCAATCTGGATCAGTGCTTTTCCCTTTGGGAAAACGCTCACCGGAACGTATGTCCTCAGACCCGCGACGCTCCGGCCACCGCCCCCAAAAAGCCTGATCTCGTTTGCGCGAAACAATAACTAGGCGGTGCGAGATTTTGCGCGAGATTTGATTGGAATGCGCCCCCCTTTGGAGGGATTAGAGGCGTTCTTCTTTCCCTTCTTACGCAGGGTAACGACACCTTGCGCGGCACCGCACAATCGGGCGGGGGGCAAGCCAGCACGGGCGTGGGATAGGCACAACTTTGCCTGCAAGAATCTCGGATTTTCGATAGAGTGATGCCGATGAGCCGGCGTTTTGCCGGGTCTATGCAGCACCGGGGAGCCCACGCCCATGACCGAGCCTCCCATCGCCATTCCACCGATCCGATCGGAACCACAGCCCGCGCCCCCGGACGCGCGCCTGCCCCATACCTATTTCCAGGTAGGCGGCGACGGACCACGTGACGCTTCCGTGGGCCAGATCCTTGCCTGGCGCCAACGTGTCGGGCATGTCATGGACGTCAACCTCACCCGGGACGCCCTGGCAGCCCCGTTCCAGGCCGCCATCGACCGCTACCTGGTCGAGGACATGCTCTTCACGGACTGCCGCTGCGATGGCCTCTCCATGGAGCGCAACCTCGCGCGCATCTCCACGGACACCATGCGGCACTATGCGCTCCAGGTTTTCGTCGAGGGCAACGCCGGCGTGGTCGAGGGCATGCGGCGCAACCCGATGCCGCAACAAGGCGGCATCCTTCTCACGGACCATGGGCAGCCCATCCACATGCACCGGGGTACCGTGCGCGCGCTCTCGATCTTCGTGCCGCGCCCGATGATGGACTCCATCTTTCTCGGCGCCGAGGCCGCGCACGGGCGCATCGCAGAAACCAACACACCGTTGACCAGGCTGGCGGTGGCGCACCTGACGGCGCTGAGCCGCGAGATCCCCGACATGGCGCCGCAAGCGGCTGTGGAGGCCATGCACGCAAGCGTGCAACTGCTCACCGCCGCCTTTCGCAAAGGCGCGCATTTGGAGGAAGGCGCCCGCGCCGCCGCGCGCAGCGCCATGCTGGCCCGGGCGCGCCGGCTGATCGATGCCGACCCTGGCGCGGCGGAGCTGTCCCCCGACAAGCTGCTCGCCAGGATGGAGATCTCCCGCCCTACCCTATACCGATTGTTCGAGCAGGAAGGTGGCGTGCAGGCCTATATCCGCAAGAGCCGGCTGCGGGCCGCCGCCGCCGACCTGGTGAAGTTCCCCTGCGTGCCGATCAGCAACATCGCCTACGGGCTGGGCTTTAAAAGTGCCTCAGACTTCACACGCGCGTTCCGTCGAGCCCTGGGCATGTCGCCAAGCGACCTGCGCGCCTATGCCACCAGCCCCCAGATCAGCGAATTCAGGCAAGCCGTCTACGCCGTGCAAGGCGATGACTTCCGGCAATGGCTGTGTCGGCAACAGTGCTGAGCTGCGCGCCGGCGGCAACGGCCACCGCATCGCCCTCTCAGGCCGGGTAGTACTCGGCCTCGCAAAGCGCTGCCTCGTGCGGCCTTACCTGAAAGTCGGCCAGGGTCAGCCATTGGCTGATAAACCGTCCCATGGCGTTCAGGAGCACATCGGAAGCTAGTCCGGCAGCCCCCGCCACCGCGGGGCAAATAATCAGGTTTGTCCCTTCGCTGACATAAACGCGCAGTTTCCTCGCCTGATCGGCAGGCTGTAACGTGTGCGTGGTAAAGGGCACCCCCCGCATGTCGAAGGCGTGGAGGTAATCCGCCTCGAAGCGCTCGCCAAGGCAAACCACCACCTTGGGCCGCTCGCGCCGGCGCAACTGGGCGATAAAGCGGAACCGGGCACCATTGCGGCACAGCGTGAGGTATTTGGCTTTGGGATTCAGCTCCGGCTGGTTGCCGTGCAACTGGGTCCACGGCAGCCCGTTCTCCGATCGGATCGCCAAGGGGAACAAGCTGAGCTTGAAATCCCACCCGCGCGGCCGATAAAGATATTGCGAAAGGTAACGCTGCCAATCGCCGCTATCGTCGCGACCGAACAGCACCATTTCCCGTGCCGCCGCCATGATGCGCGCGATGCGCTGGTGCGTTTGCCATTTACCCATCTCGCGCAGATGCCGCAGCCTGAAATCCGCATCCCACGCCGGTACCTCGCGCACCGGCTCAAGCTGCGAAGGCAGCGGCGTGCCATCCGTCGTCGGCATGCTGTCGCAGAACCAGACCGCGCCGGCCGGACTGCCCCCCTCCATGCCCACGTAGGAAGCAAAGTAAGCATCCAGCTGCTCACGGCTCAGAGCGCCCCGGCCCTGTTCCGTCGCTCCAGACATATCAGACATACCAGACATTTCATACAAATCAGACAAATTAGCCATACCAAACATCCCCGTCATTCCCGTCGTGCGCCTATTGACCCTGCAAGACACCGGATCGCTGCCGGCATTGCCCCGGTTGCGTCGGTTTCCCCGTCTCTGCTGGACCAGGTAAAAGGGTTTCCAAGGATCACCCCTCCGCGCACGCCTTATAGGCAACTGTCTCTAGCGGCCAAGATTAACGGCACTCCCCCGTGCCTCTTGACCGTGCGTCTCACTTTCCGGCGATTGGCCCGGTGATTGGCTCACCAGTTGGCAGGTAAGCAACACCAACAGCCCGGCATGGTGACGCGTGAGCCTCGCAGGCATGCCATCCGGCTGCCACTAAGCCAACCGCCGCCGCGCCATCCCAGTCTCATCCATGCCAACACCCAAAGCGCCTGCCAAAACACTTACCGCCGCTTCCGCCTGCGAGCCGTTTCGCCAAGTGCCGAAAGCCCTGCATCGCCTGTCCGAAGCAGAAGGCGGCAGACCCGGCGTGTTACCCCCTTTGTGGGGGTGGCGGAAATCGGCCAGGGCCTCGGGTTAGGAATTCGTCAACCTTCACGCGAGTCTTCCGCCGGGAGTCCGGGATGTCGCCGCTGGGCTTTCGCGACTACGCGCAGGGGCCAACGGCGCGCCCTAGCGCAGGATGACAAAGCGCGGCCGCTGGACGGGCCTACCCGAGTTGGCTTCGCCGGTAAGTCGCGAGAAGCTGCCAGTAAGATCGAAACCGCCCGCTACTAAATATCAGAATCCATCGAGAAATTCCCCCTCCTTTCGCGGGGATAAAAAATACAAGAAAAGAAGGCACATGCCTTTAGAAAAAAAGCGAGTGGCGATCGCGATGAACCCGCGATGCGTTATTAAATAATCAGCGCGCCGCCCCCACCCATCAGACCTTCGAACTTCCCTCCTCTGCGCGAGCCCATAGCGCACTGCGCGACCTCGCCAGCAACCCCGCGCCATCGCGCCAACAATCCCCTCTCGTTCCCTTCTCTCGCAGGGTACCGGTGGGCGTCGCCGCGCCGCACTATCTGCCCCATCGAAAAGACGAACAGACAGGCGCCTATTGCGTCTGTTTAAAGCGAAGCGACGACATTCCAGCGGAACGTCCCTGCATGGACGACGCAGGGCGCACGGGTCAGCCGCACCCATGTGCCACGGAATCGACTGCAAACCATGCAGCCCAGCGCCGACTTCCTTCGTCCGATCAAAAACGCCATGCCACCGGAGACAGCGCGCATGGCCGGGCCGACGTAGTCAATGACACGCCGCCCTTACCAATTGGGGATAAATCGTTCAGTCGCACAGCCGTGCGAGTGGATTGCGAACGCTTTCGGGGAAGATCATGGGAGTTTATCGCGACATGTTTGCCAGGCATCACGACCAGCTAACGCTGGCCGCACGCCTGCTGGACGTAGGTGTCATCTGGATCGCCGGTTACCTGGCCACCGAACTACGCTTCGCAACGGACGCCACGCCCAGCGCGCCCATCCACCAGTTCATCCAGTACTTCGGCTGCACCGTTGCGTTCATCGTGCTGCCCGCGTTCGACCTGTACGCCTCCTGGCGCGGCCGCAGCACCGTCTCGCTCTTCACACGCATGCTGGCCGGCTGGACCCTGGTCTGGCTCATCAGCATCCTGGTCTGCTTCCTTCTCCATCAAGCCGTCTCGCTGTCTCGCCTTTGGGCCGCCTACTGGTATGTCGGGTCCATCGTCGGCCTGCTGGCGCTGCACATCGCCAGCCGGGCCATCCTGAGCCTGATCCGCGGTACGGGCGTCAACATCAAGCACGTACTGATCGTTGGCTACGGCCGCACAGGCGAGGAGATGTACCGCCGCGCCACCGCCAACCCCCGCACCGGCTACAAAATTGGGGGCATCTACACATCGGCGGACGAAGCTACGCCCGCCGGCGTGCCGCGCGTTGAAGACAGTGCCAAGATTGCCGCCTTCGCGCGGCAACACAAGATTGATGAGGTCTGGATCACGCTGCCGATGAGCGCCACCCGCCAGATGCAGAGCATTGCGTACTCGCTGCGCAACGACTTCATCGACATCAAATGGATGCCCAGCCTGCTGGACTTCGACCTGCTCAACCACAAGGTAGGCGACTTCATGGGCATGCCCGCGGTAGAACTGAACCGCCCGCCATCGCTGGGCGTGCGGGGCGCGGTGAAGGCAGCATTCGACCGCATCTTTGCCGCCGTGGTACTCGCCGCCCTCTCCCCGCTGTTCCTGGTCATCGCCGTGCTGATCAAGCGCAGCTCCCCCGGCCCGGTGTTCTTCAAGCAAGAACGCCTGGGCCTGGACGGCCGCGTGATCCACGTCTACAAATTCCGCAGCATGAAGCCGCACGATGAGCACGGGGTGGTCACCCAGGCCACCAAGGGCGACAGCCGCATCACCGCCATCGGCGCCTTCCTGCGCCGCACCAGCCTGGACGAGCTGCCGCAGTTCATCAACGTACTCAAAGGCGAGATGAGTGTGGTGGGCCCGCGGCCACATGCCATGGCACACAACAATATCTACAAGGAACAGCTCGACTTCTACATGCTGCGCCATCGCGTCAAGCCCGGGATCACGGGCTGGGCCCAGATCAACGGCTATCGCGGCGAAACCGACACGCTGGACAAGATGGCTAAGCGGGTGGAACACGACATCTTCTATATACGCAACTGGTCGTTCTGGATGGATTTGCGGATTATTTTCTGGACGGCCTTTAAGGGTTGGACTGGGCAGAATGCATATTGACTCGTACGCATACTGGAATACGTTCGGACTCACACCAACAGCGTGAAAACACACGAGCCGCAAATGAATGCTAACGGAGATCTAGCACGTGTACTGCTGGTACATAACGAATACCAATTCAGCGGAGGTGAAGATTCAGTCTTCGAGGACGAAGTAAACCTTCTCCGTTCACGTGGGCACGAAGTCCAGGTTTACTCTCGAAGTAATCATGAAATAGGCAGCGCCCCAAAATTACGGATAGCTGCCAGTACCATATGGTCAAGCAAGACGGCGAATGACATTCGTAGTGTAACGAGCTCATTCAAACCCGACATCGTCCATGCGCATAATACGTTTCCATTGATTTCACCCTCCTTGTACTGGGCTGCACAAGCACAAAGCATTCCCGTTATTCAAACCCTACACAACTTCCGACTGTTGTGTGCTCAAGGCACCCTTAACAAAGGGGGAAGCACCTGCGAGAAGTGCCTAGGAACGTTACCATGGCGTGCCGTCGCTCACGGTTGCTATCGTGGCTCCCGCACTCAATCTGCAGCCCTGGTGGCAATGTTAGGTGTACACCGAGCAATCGGTAGCTATAAGAACAAGGTCACAAGATATATCGCTCTCAATGAATTTTGCCGTGACCTGTTCGTCAACGGTGGGCTACCTGCCGAGAAAATTTCAATCAAAGGCAATTTTGTCGATCTTCCGCCCCCCACCAACAACAGTCGAGATGGATTTCTGTATATCGGCCGACTCTCCCCTGAGAAAGGTGTTGCTTCCCTAGCTAAAGCGTGGAACGACCCGCAAGAAATGCCGCCATTGAGGGTGGCCGGGGACGGCCCAATGCAAACAGTATTCAATGATTCTACTGGGATCGATCTACTAGGCAAGCAGGCACCAGCGAAAATCTATGACCTGATGACGCGCTCCGTCGCACTCATACTTCCTAGTGTGGCATATGAGAGCTTTCCTCGAGCCCTCATTGAAGCTTATGCATGTGGCCTTCCGGTGATTGCAAGCAGGCTTGGTCCACTCAAAAACCTTGTTGAAGAAGGGAAGACAGGTTTGCTTTTTGATCCTGCCTCCCCCCAAGATCTCAGGCGCGCCGTGCTGTGGGCGAATCAAAACCGCGATGCCATGGAAATAATGGGAGCAAATGCTCGCCAAGCATACGAAAAAAAGTACACGGCAAATGAGAACTACAGAACATTAATAAGCATATATTCTCAAGCAATTTCAGAGACAAACAAATGAGCGCAGAAGAATATCGGCGGAAAATTGGGAAAGTAATTGGAACACCAATCGACGCTATTTCATGGGACGAAGCGATACAAAAAATATCCACATGGGCAAGGATGCGGGAAAGTCGCTACGTTTGCATTTGTAACGCACATTCCGTGGTCACGGCCACGCGTGAGATTGAATTCGCCAAGGTATTGCAAGACGCCGATATGGCGACTCCTGACGGCGCTCCCGTTGCTTGGATGCTCAGACGTTTGGGATTCGCAACACAAGAGCGAATCAATGGCCCCGATCTAATGAGGCTGCTCTGCCAACACTGTGCGCAAGAAGATATATCCATATATCTCTATGGAAGCACCGAAAAAACGCTTGCAGCGCTCAAAAATCGACTTTCAAAAATTTACCCAAGCCTGCGCATCGCAGGCATGGAGTCACCCGCGTTCGGTCCTGTTTCCGAGGCCGACGACCAGGCCACTGTACAGCGTATCAACGAGAGCGGTGCGAGCATAGTATTCGTTGGCTTAGGCTGCCCAAAGCAAGAGCGATGGCTAGCGGCGCATCGAGGGAGGGTTCACTCCGTAATGATCGGTGTGGGCGCAGCCTTTGACTTCCACGCTGGGACAGTTAAACGGGCCCCGGAATGGATGAGGAAGAACGGTATGGAATGGCTGCACCGCTTACTCTCCGAACCACGTCGACTCTGGAAGCGATATCTGGTGACGAATAGCCTTTACATATATAGAGCAACGCTCCAATTACTGGCAGACCGCAAGAATGCCACGACTGTAAGATAATATTTTCCGGAGAGAACTATGGCTGTTGTTGCCGTCATTGGCTTAGGCTATGTTGGCTTGCCCCTCGTCGTAGAGTTTGGCAAATACGTGCGCACAATTGGTTTCGACACTTCAGAGATTAAGGTAAAGAAGTGTGCTGAGGGCCAGGATCCATCGCGCGAAATCCCGGACGAAGTGATGACTTCCGCCCACCTCGCCGAATACACCACTGACCCGACCAGACTGGCTGAAGCAGACATCATCATTGTTGCAGTTCCTACCCCCGTGGATGATGCTCGGATTCCCGACTTTCACCCGCTGATAACCGCGAGTGAGTCGGCGGGTAGGAACCTCAAGGACGGTGCTTTGGTAATCTTTGAGTCGACGGTTTATCCGGGAGCCACTGAGGAAGTTTGCGTTCCAGTATTGGAAGAGACGTCCGGCAAGGTGTGGAAAAGGGACTTCTTCGTTGGCTACTCCCCGGAACGGATAAATCCGGGTGATCGCGAACACACTCTTACAAAGGTCATAAAGGTTGTTGCCGGGGACACCCCAGCGACGCTAACCCGTGTGGCCGAGCTGTACGAAATGATTGTCGAACCAGGTGTGCATCGTTGTTCGAGCATCAAGGTAGCAGAGGCCTGCAAAGTCATTGAGAATACTCAGCGCGACTTAAATATCGCCCTTATGAATGAGCTGGCGATTATTTTTGACAAAATCAATATCGATACGACCGAAGTTCTTACCGCCGCAGGCACGAAATGGAATTTCCTCAGATTCCGTCCTGGTCTTGTGGGCGGGCATTGTATTGGTGTGGACCCGTACTATCTAACGCACAAAGCGGAAATGGTTGGATACCACCCTCAGGTAATTCTCGCCGGCCGAAGAATTAATGACGGCATGGGTAAGTTTGTGGCCGAACAAACAGTGAAACATATGATTTCCAGCGGGAGTTATGTCAAAGGTTCGAGGGTGAATGTCCTGGGCTTGACTTTCAAGGAAAATTGCAGTGACCTGCGCAATTCCAAAGTCATTGACATTATTAACGAGCTAAAATCCTACGGAGTTGAAGTATTTGTTCACGACCCCGATGCGGATCCTGAAGAGGCAATGCGCGAATATGGAATACGACTCTGTCATTGGAATGATCTGCCCAGAGCCGATGCGATAGTCGCAGCTGTGGCACATGAAAGCTTTCTGCGTACCGGTCTAGAAGACATTTCGCGCAAGCTAGTCAAAGGGGGCTGCTTTATGGATGTCAAGGCAACCTTCGATCAAGATGGACTCGAGGAAGCGGGCTTCCAAGTTTGGCGCCTATAAGATGTGTCTTTTTTGACATCGGAAACTCCCGGCCTGCCAGTCGGGTGATCGGCGACAGGATCGCATGCGCGAAATTTGCCTACATAGCGTCGGAAGCCCAGACGGCGCAGGATTGTGTCCACCGATTTTAGTGGACACAACTCATGGGCCGGATCGATTTGGATTTCTTGCCGCTGCGGGTGACCAACGTCGGCGCCAACGGCAAGCGCAGCTTTGCCAAAGGCGACAAGCGGCGGTTGGTTGAAGCTTGCCTGCAGCCGGGGGGTATCGGTGGACAGCATGGCAATCAAGGCCGGGTTGAACGCGAACCAGTTGCGCCGCTGGATCGAGCAATACAAGGCGGAACAGGAAGACGCTGCTGGCACGATGGACGTCATCGAGAATGCGCCGGCGGCGTTCATTCCGGTGGTGGAAGTTCACGGTGCCGACCCGCAGGCGGAGCCGGAGCGGCCAACCATGTCCCGGCCAGTGCTTGCGCGTGCGCTGCATTGCCGTCGCGGCTGGTGGCGCAGTTGCCAAACGGTGTGAGCATTGAGCTCGAATGCTCGGGACGAGATGCCGCGCTGGTAAGGGCGATGATCGAAACACTGAGCCGCTGTCATGTTCCGGCTCGACGCTAAGCTGCAGGTCTACCTGCACCGCGATGCCGTGGATTTCCGCCTCGGAATCAATGGGCTGGTTGCCCTGGTGGAGTCCCCTCCCCCCTCCCCGCGTCAGAATAGAGGTCGCCCAGATAGAATCTGAACCCTGCGGGCGATAAGAGATGGAAGTGGCTCGATACGGACAAGCGTTTAAGGACCGAGCAGTGGCGCGGTTGTTGCCGCCGGAGAGTGCTGGTTTCAAGAGAATTGGGTGTGGCGGTGGCCACGCTGGAGCGGTGGCGCGCGGATGCGTTGTCCATGCCCGCTCGCGAGCGGGCATGGACGGCGGCGGCACGGTTGGAGGCGGTGATCACCACGGCGGCC
>NZ_BAAILO010000487.1:23376-51694 GCF_054589115.1 Cupriavidus sp. 8B
GCACGGTGTGTACCCCCAGCAGCTTGAACAGTGGCGCTAGGCCGCCACACAGGCGCTGGCTGCACCTGAAGAAGTGTATGTCGGCCCGCAGCAGACCCAGCATGATCGTCGCCTCATCAAGGAGCTGGAACGCGAGCTGCGGCGCAAAGAGAAGGCGTTGGCCGAGACAGCCGCGTTGCTGGTGCTATCAAAAAAGTCGAGGCGATCTTCAACAAGGGCGAGGACGAATGATCGGCCTCGAAGATCGCCTGGCGCTGGCCCTGGATATCGAACAAGCGCACACTGCCGGAGCAAGGCTGCACGCGGCCTGCGAGACCGCTGGCATCAGCGTACGCACGCCGCAGCGCTGGACGGCCGACCAGGGATTCATATCGGGCGACGGCAGGCCCCAGGCAGTGCGGTCGATGCCCGCTCATACCCTCACCGAGGCTGAGCGCTAGCAAATCCTGCGTGTGGCTAACGAGCCGCGCTTCGCCGACATCCCCCCGCGTCAGACGCTGCAGACGAAAGCACCCAGCGAGGCCTCTACGGCCCCATAACACTTGGCTTTAGCCGCATGATCTGAGCAGGCTCCGCTGGGTCATTACAAGGCATCACCGCGCGTGGCGACGCCGTACAGCGCCAAGCTGACGGTACGCGAATCAACGGCTCTCTAACCCAGTGCCTCGTGGTGGTCGGCGGTAAAGCCGACCTTCCCAGATTGCAGTAGAAAGGTGTTGTGTGCCGTATTGCCCAATGATCGACGTCTGCATTTGTGAACGGCGAACGACTGCGCCCGCGAGGAACCAGAACGGTATCATCATCTGCGGCCTAATTACTGCCTCCGTGGTTATCCCGGAAATGATGTAGATCATCGCCAGCATAAAGAATAGTTGCTCAATCCTGTTGTCAATATTTTGCTGTAGTCCACGCGCCGCCCTTTTAATAATTATGAAAACCACCCATATGTGTAAAGCTAATCCAATTGCACCAGTGCATGTCAAAAGATAAAGTGGAGAGCTATGGGAATTTTTCCCGCCAAAGAACTCCTCACTGAATTCGGCGGTAAATCTCTGATCTGCATCCAGTCCTGCGCCAAAAATCTGCTGGTCGAGGCTGGCATTACAGTAGCCATCCCATAGAGCTTGCCATATATCGGCCCGGCCCTGGCTGTTCTTTGCAGAAAATCCATCGGCTATGTCGAAGCCAAGGTAACCCGAAAGCGGGGTAAACTGCATAATTGTAGTGAAGAACACATATGTTCCAAAGCACGCGATAAGACCTATCAAAGCAACCCGTAAGAATGATCGCTTCGCCCCCGGTTTTCGTCCAAGGTAGAAGGTTTGCAACAGCGGCATCAGCATTAGAACGGGAATGAATACGCGAGAATTCGCCCTAAGGACAATCCAGCCTGCCATGGCAAGCATCGCCAGTTTAAGGATTCTCGATTTCGTGTAGACAAGCACAAACGCGAGAGCGATGGCGGCACTCAAAGTCAGGTCTGTCTTATAATAATAACCACCCGTGAAGGTGTTTACATAACCCCAATCCTGGTAGCCGATTCCCAACATAGATGCCGCAGTCAGGCCCACTATACCGACTATACTCAGCGCATTAGATCGCTTGAGTGTTTGGTCGCCGACATACAGAATTCGCCCGGCCCAAAAAGAAAGGACGAAGGATATTTGCTTTGCCAATAGGATGGTATTTTCTTCGCTCACGCCCCGAAGATACGAGGATAGAAGAACAAAAGAAAATATAATCAAAATCGCATCTTCCCTTGTTGATTTCCAGTGCGCCGGCTTTCCTTTTAGCGCTGCCTCTGCCCAGATGAAGAGAAATACCAAAAGGTGCGCGACGCTAAGTTCTTTGAATTCCCAGAAATAGTCGACGACCATTCTCGTCGCTAGAAAAAGATCAAACATGCTGGGTGCGCCTGGTCAATGTGAAGTTGGGCGTGCGCGTCAGTATTTCCCGCCCCATTGCAAGAGGCCCTTGACGCACTTTCATGCCAATTGCTGCAAACATGGGTGAGCCGGATTCTCCCACGCGCAGCACAGAGATTCTTCCCTACGAATTGGGGGAAGGCCAGCTTCCGCGTGGCCTGGGTAGGCAGACAGGCATTGCTCAACCTCGGAGACAAGGTGGTTGGAAGCCCCATAGCTGACGCCATATCAATAACGAGGTGATATCCCCGCTATCGGGAGATGTACTGCGAGATGTACTGTGTCGACGGTTACGCCTCTGTACGTCTGCAATCAGTTCGGAATACGCCACTATTGCTTCCATTCGGCAGATGATTGAGCCCGCGGCAGCGCATGCAGGTGGCGTTGAAGGCCAATTTCAGGGCTTCTTCTCGCTTTTCTTCGAATGTTGCCCTCCATGTCAGGCTAGCTGCCGCCTTTCTTTCCCCATTTCGCTCTCGTAGTTAGGTGATCGAGTTAAGTCACTGCTTGTTAGCAGTGTAAAAATCGAAAAGCTCAGAGTTTGTTACCCTATTCTCTTTCGGGAAATAGTCAGCCCCAAATCGAAGAAAATCTTCAAGCACCTGCCAACCGCCGAATGAATCTAACTCCCACGAATGCCCCCAAAGATGGAAAATGCCTCCCGTCATAGCAACCCGCATCGCTAGTTCGCATAAGCGTTTATACAAACCGCTATAATTAAGCGCGCGTAGACTCAACGACCAACGATGGGGCCACGATCCATAGCGTGCAAAATTCCGAAGAATGACCGCACGCGAATGAGGATAGAACTGAATGGTCGTAGGGAGAAGCAAAGGATCACGATAAGTCGACCCGTGGAAATTTACCGTCGTACGTGCAAACTCAAAGCCAGCCTTCTTCACCAACAGCGGATGGATAGCGTTGTATTTCCCACCCGGATAACAAAAGCCTCGAACCGGATGCCCTAAAATTTGCTCCAGACCGATTTTTCCCAAGGATATCTGTCGCCAGGCCTCCCCTCGGCCCACCGTATTGAGATAACAGTGGTCTTTTGTGTGAGAACCAATCTCATGCCGCTTATGCAAGTCGCGCAGGTCAGATTCCACCATAACCGGCAAGCCTTCCCGGTTTCTGAGAGGAACATAGAAAGTTCCCCTGAATGAGTAACGATCTAGGAGATCCGCGAGTTTTCTGTCAGCAGGATGACCATCATCCCAGGACGTAGTGAACCGGGCGACATTTTTCATTTTCTATGACTTTGCGTTACCGAGACACAACTCGATACCCGAACAGAATCTCTCGCTCATTTTTTCAATGGTAAAACTATCGGATGCTAGTCTCGCGGCTGACGTAATACGTCGCAAGAATCCCTCATCGGAGACAAGTCTCCTTATTGCATCTGCATAGTCATCAATACAGTTTCTGGAAATCACTCCATTAATCCCATCTTTTAAATATGATATTTCCGGACCATGTTTGGAGTCTGAAACTGTCACCAACGCCTTCCCAAAAACAAACGCATCCAACACGACAAGCCCCACCGCACCGGGGTTGAGCATCATTGCTGAATAACCGATCAACTCGGCCTTTTCGCGGCCTTTGCGAGCCCCCACCCAATGGAACCACGGGTATTGCTGCTCCCACCGCATGACACGTTCCCGATCCGGGCCGTCTCCCATGATTACCAACTCAAGATCGGAAATCGTGTGACGCACCCGACGCACCGCCTCAACCGCGAAGTCCAATCGCTTATCCTTATACAGCGATCCAACAACAATAGCGTAACGTTTTCCGTCTAGCCCAAGTTGACACAAAGTCGATTTTTTTTCGCTCGCTTGCGTATCAGCCCAAGCCTTTGCAATCTCGGAGGTGTCAATAGCGTTATTGAGGACAGTAATGCATTCGTGCGACAAACCGTAGGAGAGCAAGAGTTCTTTGGTCAACTCTGTATAAGCGAACCACCAATCAGCTCGACGGGCCGTCCATCGCTTGAAGCACTCCCGCCAACTGGTTTCCCTGTCGGCCTGCATGTTGCGGCCGTGCCCCCAAAATGCGAGCTTATAGTTTCTCGGCCGGAGCAGCATCCAGTGATTGTAGAGCAGCTTATTTTCCTGCGTGACAATAACCAGGTCAGTGCGACCGAGCCCACTCAATGGTTGCCAGCAAAGATCACCGCCCATCCAGTAACGCGTCCGTAAAGACTCCGCCCACGCCAAGTAACCTGTATCCCGTTTCAGCTTCTCTGCACTGGTGGGCTGTCCGACCATCAGTCGAAGCCGAATATCGCTTTCACTGAGTCGCTTCCGCATAGACTCAAACAGCGGTACACGATAGTCAGTAAGGCGGCGCTGGACAATCACTACATTTTTCATTTTTAGATTAGAGTCTGATGGAACAGCGCTTCAGTTTAGTGGTCTGCCCGCGTATGTCGAAGTGCTCGCATATGTATTCTCGAGCTAGCCGGCCCATAAGGCCGACTAGCTCTCGGTCCACAGGAAGCACTCCTAACCGATCACTCCGGACGGAACGCAATCTCTAGGCTCGCCGCCTCGACACAGCCAGTACTTAGCACTAATGGAGCCATAGAACAGCTACGCCGCGCGGCAGAGCGCGAAAGCGTGCGCGCAGACGAAGAAGAAAGGCCCTCCTCGCCGCAGTTACGCCACGCGGTAAACTTGAAATTCGCAATGACCAAAAAGATAAAGTAATCAGAGGAATAGCGTCCATTGCAAACTCAATAGTGCAAGCTCGAAGATTTTAACCTGCGACCATCTAAGCAGCATGGTTTCAACCGAAATTTATATAATACTGAAGCAGCAGCCCATCGCGATTAGCCGCGCCAAGGTCACTGAAAACAATTTCCCAATACAGAAAGCAAGATGGAGCTTATTTGCTTTTCTGAAATTTCCAATGCACAAGGCCCTCCAATCTACCAATAGAGACAAATGCCCCTTGGGCCGCAGAAAGCCACCGCCCACGAAGTAATGGAGCCATAATTGGGGCGATTATCCCTCGCAATATAACCCAAACACTTAGCCGATGCTTTGCGTAAATCGCCCCGGTTCCGCGGGCCCGTTTTCTGGAATTTGAAAATTTCCCGAGCAGGTTCCCTTTACGCTCTATCGAGATTTCATGATGCACGCGCACATCCGGGCAATACTGAAGTTTAGCGCCAGCCGCTAAGGCTCGAATCAGAAAGTCAGTCTCCTCCCCCGCTCCGAACCATCGCCCTACGCCTAGCCGCTCGTCAAACCCACCGAGACCGGTGAAAATATCCCGCGTGAAGAACAATGTGATGGAACTCGCATCCCCACCTCGGAACCGGCGCCAAGCCGCAAGGGAAAGGAGTCCCCGTTGAGGCTTATATTGTTTCATTTTTGACTGTTCAACCCAGCATCCAACAAGACCATCGAGGCTTAAATCGTTAATCAAATTTTTCCTAATTTTCGAAATTGTGTCCGGCTCGTACCAGCAGTCATCATCTGTCAATCCGATGACAGACCCCTCTGCTCGAGATATTCCCAGATTACGAGCTACCGAAAGGCTCGGTGGCAATATGCGAATGTGCTTAATCGTCAGACCGAGTGAAACTGCGTCATTAACGAATGGTATCAAACGGTCGTCCGGGTTCTGATCAACCAACAAAATCTCAAAGTTTTTGTCAGTCTGCATTGCAAGAGAATGCAAACAACGACCGACCTGCTCTCGTCGATCTACAGTAGCAAGAATTAATGAAACTCTCATACGTCTGTCACTAGGCTTTATTGATGACACCGTCCAATATCGGCGAGAGAAAAGGAGGCAGCTTAGCAGAGATTTTCAATAGCAAATCCCTGAGGTCATCGCCAATTAGCCGCGGCCTTAATAGAAGCACGACATAAAGCGTCACCGCCCCAATAATGAGATCAAGAAGTAGGCGCACGCCGGATGGAAAGGCCGAGCTATTCGTATCTACTGTTATTACCGCGCCACCAACAACAGCAGTCAAAATCAAGCCACTGCGAAATGATCGAAATATTAGCATCGGCTGCAAATCGAGCAATCTGGAGGCAAAAAATAATACTACAATAGCCCTCAGTAAAAATAGCGTAAATACCGTCCATGCTACCGAAATTATGTTCAATTTTGCCACCAACAATAAGGTGGCAAGGAACATAATCGCGAATGTCAGTTGTACACGGAACTCCGCACGAGGATTACCGGTAGACCAGAGGAGAGGTGTGGTAAGAGCAAATATCGCCCACATGGGCATAGCTAAAGACAAAGGCTTTAATAGTTCTCCCGCACCACGCCACTGCTCCCCATATACTGTCGAAACAAATGTATCAGCCACGACCGCCAACCCGACGAACGCGGGAAAGCCAAAAATAAAGACCCCCCCCAGTAGGGCTCGATAGCCGGCAGCAAGCTTTTCCGGCTCACTAGAGACCTTGGCCGATGCGGCGAAAAAAACGGAATTAACCACGCTCAAAACCGTACCGGTTAACGTACCAATCATATTGTACACAGTAGAGTACAATCCAAAGTCTTTTGCGGAAAACATGCGCCCCACGATCACACGGTCAATATTATTCACAAACCAATTGGTTAGATTCGTGATGAGAACATTTGATCCGTAAGCGAACATGCCATTCGCTCCCACATGCCAAAATTTGGGACGTATGGGGTGCCTGACATTCATATAAACCAATGCAAAGTAAATTAGGGCCTGCGCTATCCACGCCGCAACTAATGCCCAAAACCCGAATCCCGCAATCGCCATCGACAGACCGATAATAATATAGCCCCCGACGTAACTGATGATCCTTGCAAAATTAATGACCTTAAATTTAAGCTCACGCACAAGCATGTTATTGGCCGGGGCTGTCATCGCATTCAATAGACACACCACCGACAGCACTGCAATAACGCGCCCATGCTCGGTCACATTAAAAATAGATGAAATATAAGGACTCGCCACTATTACAACTAGAGTTACTAGCAAACCGAGTATAACTTGCCATGTAAAAGCAAAGCGTACATCGTGATCCGACACTTCTTTCTTTTGAATCAACCCATATGCCAACCCAAAATCCGAAAAAAATGTTCCAAATCCGACAACGATGGCACCAACAGCAAATATCCCGTACTGTTCCGGCCCTAGAATTCGGGCCATAAATATTTGGGTTGCAAACTGGAGAACAATACGCACTGCGCTTCCTCCAACCCCCCAAAAAACGGCGTTAATACTTTTAGAACCAATATTTCGATCAGAGGACATACCACTCACTTATCTGATATGGATGGAGTCTTACCACACCCTACATTCAGGATTGCCATCGACTAGAATAATATCAATATCACGGCAAGCTTCCCCAGTCGTGGACGGACTCCGCGGACGGCCGGCATCATGGAAGGGCAGAGGCCAGAAAGAAAATGCCCTTTCATCCAAGTACAGTCAGTACTGTCGAATAGACGGAGTCAGCTATTATCAAGAACAAGAACGTGCCATATCTCATGAGTCAGTCGCTTGCTAGCGTCCCACTCTCCAGAGTAGACTCCCTTAACGCGTCACTTGAGAGTAAGCTAGGCTCTTGTTAGTCTCAGCGATAATCAAAAACGCTCGATAGGCCTCGACAAGCCCATCCCACAATGCGATACGTGCCCGCCAACCCAATAATTCCATCTTCGAGACGTCCAAAAGCTTTCTCGGCGCACCATCGGGTTTTTCCCGATCAAACTCTATCGCCCCATCAAATCCCACGACTCGACTAATAAGCGTTGCCAACTCGCTTATAGTGATATCTTTCCCCGTCCCTACATTGATATGATTGCACATCGGCCCCACAACCTCCGAAAGCTTCTCGCGCTGCAACCCCATAATATGGACGGATGCCGCAGCCATATCGTCCGCATGAAGGAACTCCCGACGTGGTAGCCCGGTTCCCCAAATCCGTACAATATTTTTCCCGGACTGTTTGGCCTCATGAAACCGTCGAATTAAGGCTGGAACAACGTGGCTGTTCTCCGGATGATAGTTATCGCCAGGGCCGTACAGATTAGTTGGCATTACACTGCGAAAATCCGTGCCATATTGGCGATTATAGCTTTCACAAAGCTTGATTCCTGCGATCTTCGCGATTGCATAGGGTTCGTTCGTCGGCTCGAGCTTTCCAGTCAAGAGATATTCCTCCCTTATTGGCTGCTCGGCTAATTTTGGATAAATGCAACTCGAGCCAAGGAATAGCAAACGACCAACGCCAGCCCGCCAAGCCTCGTGAATAACATTGGCCTCAATCATCAAGTTCTGAAAGATGAAATCAGCTGGGTAAATATTATTGGCATGAATGCCGCCGACCTTGGCCGCGGCTAAGTAGACCTGATCGATTTTTTCCGTAGTGAAGAATCTCCGCACGGCATCCTGATTGGTCAGGTCTAGTTCGTCATGGGTACGGGTAATAATATCCACACGCCCGTTAGCCTGCAGACAGCGTACAATGGCACTCCCCACCATACCACGATGGCCGGCCACATAGATTCTGGAGCGGCTGCTGCTCATGTCCTCTTACTCCGCGCTCACTGCAACGTTATAGCCATGCTGCTTCAGCAAGGCATTACGCCGAGCTTGGTCCAGATCGTTGGCCACCATCTCCTTAATCATCTGATCGAGCGTGATCTCCGGCACCCAACCAAGTTTCTCCTTGGCCTTGGCCGGATCGCCCAGCAAGGTTTCCACTTCCGCTGGGCGGAAATAGCGCGGATCCACCTTGACGATGACATCGCCCACTGCCAAAGCAGGCGCTTTATCCCCTGTGATGGCCTCCACCAGAGCCACCTCGTCCACGCCATGGCCCTCGAAGCGCAGCGTCACTCCTAGCTCGGCAGCGCTGCGCTTGATGAACTCGCGCACGCTGACCTGCTTGCCTGTGGCAATGACAAAATCTTCTGGATGATCTTGCTGGAGCATCATCCATTGCATACGCACGTAGTCGTAGGCGTGTCCCCAGTCGCGCAGGGAATTCATATTCCCCATATACAAACAGTTCTCCAGGCCTTGCGCGATATTGGCGATGCCTCGCGTAACCTTTCGTGTAACGAAGGTTTCCCCACGACGCGGGCTTTCATGATTGAAGAGAATGCCGTTGCAGGCATACATACCGTATGCCTCACGGTAGTTTACCGTGATCCAATACGCATACAGCTTGGCTGCCGCGTAGGGGCTGCGTGGATAGAATGGTGTCGTTTCCTTTTGGGGAATTTCCTGCACCAGACCGTATAGTTCCGAGGTGGAAGCCTGGTAGAAACGTGTCTTCTTTTCCAGGCCGAGGATTCGGATGGCTTCCAGCAAGCGCAGGGTGCCGAGCGCGTCGACATCTGCCGTGTACTCTGGCGACTCAAAACTCACAGCGACATGGCTCTGTGCGCCAAGGTTGTAGATCTCATCCGGCTGCGTTTGCTGAACGATGCGTATGAGGTTAGTGCTATCGCAGAGATCCCCATAGTGCAGCATGAAATTCCGATGACTGATGTGCGGATCCTGGTAGATATGATCCACTCGCGAAGTATTGAACGAGCTCGCGCGGCGCTTGATGCCGTGCACGATATATCCCTTCGCGAGCAAAAACTCGGCCAGATAAGATCCGTCCTGGCCGGTAACTCCGGTTATAAGCGCAGTTTTTGGGTTCGTCTGTTTCATTTTCATATCTGGCATCGATGATCTGGTCGTTCAGGCTAATTAGGTTTTGGCCGCGGCCGGTAGGTGGACACGTCCATAAGCATCGTCAAAGCGGACGATGTCGTCCTCACCGAGATAACTACCGCTTTGCACTTCAATCATTTCCAGCGGCAAGCTTCCTGGATTCTCTAACCGGTGAATGGTGCCCAACGGAATGTAGCTGGACTGATTCTCGGATAGGAGGAAGGTCTCGGTCCCACAGGTCACGCGTGCCGTTCCCTTCACCACGATCCAATGTTCTGCGCGGTGATAGTGCATCTGCATGGAGAGCTTCGCGCCCGGCTTCACCGTGATGCGTTTCACCTGATAGCGCTGGCCGCCATCCACCGAGTCATAACTACCCCACGGCCGATAGACTTTGCGGTGATCCGTGGCTTCATTGCGCCCCTGCACACGGACCATATCCACAATGGCCTTGACGTCTTGGCATTGGTCTTTGTGCACTACCAGTACTGCATCGGGCGTTTCAATCACCATCACGTTGTCGACGCCAGCGACTGCAACCAAGCGATGCGAGGCGTGGACGAGGCAGTCCCTTGCGTTGTGCGTGAGCACGTCGCCGATGGTGACGTTGCCATCGGCCTGCTTGGTGCCCAGTTGCCACACGGCATCCCATGCGCCGACATCGCTCCACTCGCATGCGAACGGCACCATGCGAGCTTGTCGGGTGTGCTCCATTACCGCGTAGTCAATGGAATTGCTCGGGCATTCCTTGAAGGCTTCCTCGCACAGACGGAAGAAGTCGAGGTCTTTTTGGCCTTGTTCCACAGCGGCGCGAACAGCACGCAGTATTTCCGGCGAACAGACTTCCAATTCCGCCAGGAACGCCGAAGCACGGAACAGAAAAATGCCGCTGTTCCAGAAATACCCGCCTTCAGACAGGAATTCGGTAGCCCGCGTCAATGATGGCTTTTCCTCGAAGCGCTCCACCTTGTAGCTCTGGTCGTTGCACAGCGCTCCGGCCTTGATATAGCCGTACCCTGTTGCCGGCTCGGTGGGCACAACGCCGAAGGTGACGATGGCGCCGGCCTGCGCCGCCGGCAAGCCCTGTGACACGATGCGGCCAAAGGCAGCAACGTCGCGAATCACGTGATCCGCTGGCAGCAGCAACAGCAAAGGATCCTGCCCTGACGCCACTGCATGCAAGGCGGCCGCTGCAGCGGCAGGCGCCGTGTTCCGTGGATGAGGTTCTAGGATGAACGCTGCGTTCTCGCTCCCAATCTCGCGGGCCTGCTCAGCCACCATGAAGCGATGTGCGTGGTTGGTGATCAGTATGGGCGCGCCAATGCCTTCCACTTCCCGCACGCGCAACAAGGTGTCTTGCAGCAACGAGCGGTTACCTAGGAGGTTTAGAAACTGCTTCGGATAGCCTTCGCGAGACAGTGGCCAAAGTCGCGTTCCCGATCCTCCGCAAAGAACTACCGGAATGATGACGGCTGGTGCTTCCATCCGAATTCTCCTACTGCAAATCCAAAGTTCAAGCACACCTGGTGCAAAGCGGAGGGATACCGCGCAAAGGGAGAGATCTCCTGGATAAGGGGATGATCGAAGTCTTTGCTATGATTCCCGTCGCCGCTACGGTCACCGGTGTATGAGCCGGCGGTCAAGTACATTTTCCGCCGCTATCCATCACGCGAATTTTCGCCGCCTCTTTGACTGGGCTTCGTCCCGGTAAGGCGCACAGGCTCTGCCGCCGGGCATCAGATTTCCGGCATAGCCCCCTCTGCCTAGCTACTTTCGGCGCAAAGCTAGTGCCAGCATTTGTTTGCTTACTTGTTCCTCATGGCTTGCTCCGCGATTGCATCCTGGGTATAGCCGTAGTACGCGTAGCGATAGCGTCCGTACTTGGAGCCGTATCCATAGCGATATGCGTTCGGATCAAGGCCGTTGAACACGACGCCGTTCACGTCGGCGTTGGCCTGCCGCAGCTGTTTGGCGGATTCGGTCACCTCGCCAATGGTGGTCTTTTCGAAGCGGGTCACGAGAAATACGGTGCCACAGCGCGCCGCCAGGATGGCCGTATCGGAAACGGCCAGCACCGGCGGCGTGTCGATCAGTACCAGGTCGTATTCCTGGCCAACTTCCTCTAAGAGTTTTACCATGCGCTCGTTGAGCAGTAGTTCTGCCGGATTCGGTGGAAGGCCGCCGGTGCTGAGGAAGTCAAGGTTCTCGAACACATCGCGATGAACCGCTTGAGCAAAGCTCACATTTCCGATCAATACATCAGCCAGACCGTTGCTCCGATCCTTCCCGAAGTATTGGTTCAAGTGGCCTTTACGCATGTCGGCGTCAATCAGAAGGACGCGCTTCCCCCCCGTGGCCATCACGACCGAAAGGTTGGCCGAGATGAATGACTTACCTACGCCAGGCGTCGGGCCTGTCAACAACACGCTGTTGTTGACTGCGTCGAGCATTGCGAACTGCAATGCGGTACGAAGGCTACGCAGGCTCTCGATGGATGGCTCATTGGGATTGCGGTCCGCCAGCACGAACTTGCCTCGCTTGCGCTGACGGATTTCTTCCGTGAGCAAGATCTGGGCTGTCGACAAAGGTACGGTCGCATAGACGCTCAGGCCAGTATGTTGTTCGATATCCTGTGAATCCGTGATGCCTCCATATAGCGCGTTGCGCACGAAGGCGGTTACGATGCCAACCAGCAGACCGAGAATCGCCGCCAGCGCGATCGTGAGTTCCTTCTTTGGTTTGATAGGCGCTTCCGGAATCGGCGCGTTGTCGAGCAAACGAACATTGCCGACCTTTCCTGCCTTGACAAGTTTGAGTTGCTGCATATTGTTCAGCAGCCCTACATAAAGGTCGTTGTTGACCTGCACATCGCGCATCAAGCGCAGGGTATCCTGCTCCACATTGGGAAAGGCCTTCATGCGGGCCGCCAAACCGCCCACCTTTGCGCTCAGCGTCGCAATCTGCTGGTCGAGCGCCTGGACTCCCGGGTGAGAAGCCGCAAAGCGCGTCAGCAGTTCCGTCCGCTTCTGCTTTAGCTCGAGAAGGCCTGTTTCCGCAGTCACGCTCTCCTGCAGGAACGCCTTACCTTCCTCGCTGAGGTTGAATGTATTGCGCTTGTTGCGCATCTCGTTGTACTTCACCTCGGCCCGCTCCAGCTCAGCCTTGAGTTGGGGCAGTAAGCCGTCAAGAAAGACCAAAGACTTCTCCGCTTCGGCGGCCTTACGCCTGATGTTCTGCGCTACGTATTCCTCGCCGATTTCGTTCAGGATGTTCGCCGTAAGCTTTGGGTTGGTGCCATCGAGCGACGCACCGATAATGCCGCTCTGCTTTCCCTTCTCAGCGATCTTGAGTTGGTCCTGGAGCCTTTCGATCGTCTGCAGGTGCGAGTTCCGTACAAGGGTGAAGACAATGCCCGGCTTTGCCTTCATGTCATTCACCAACAGCGTGATGCTGCCTACGCTCTGATCTGCCTTCAGCGGCTGGCCCACGCGCCCCTCAAGGGGTACGTCCAGACTGGAATGCTCCACACGATACCGTCCCTCGCCCAAGGCGGTCAGCTTGAATCCTTCGCCCTCAAGGGAGTCTGGCACGTCGAATTGTTCGACGTTAATAGATTCCCTAGCCCATGCGAAGCCACCAACCCCAAACAGTCCCGGCTCGGACAAACCCTTGGCTCGGCTGGCGATCCAAGCGCCAATAAAAGGAAAATAGCTAGGCTTTGCGGAAAGGTAAAGTCGCAGGTTGTCTACCGCCTTTCCTACTACCATGCGTGACCGAAGAATTTCGATCTCGGCTGCTGCTTCCGCCTTCACGTCAAAAATGCTCGACACGTCCCCCAACAAGCTTTTTGCACTATTGGGATTATCCTCCACCTGCACCAAGATATCGGCCTGATAAACCGGCCGAGCCAAGAACGCGTAAGCCACCCCAAGTGCCAGCACCACGCCGGCAATGGATGCGATCAGCCATCGGCTGGCAAGCAGCACATCCAGGTAACGGACTAGGTCAATCTCGTCGTCCGGCGGTGCGGCAACAACAACTGGAGGGGGAATCTGGTTCATCTGCATTACTACCTAATCAGTTATCGAAGCGCCTGGATACGCGGCACCCAGGTTTCCACGCCGCGCTGGATCAGTTCCAGCGCGCTTTCGAAGGCAGGACGGGCCTCGCGATAGGGATCGGGGACGTCGAACTTGGCCAGTTCACCCATGCGGAAAACGCGGCCGGTTGTGGCGGGATACAGCCGCTGGATGTCCTGGCGCTGCTCGTTGTCCATCACGAGGATCAAGTCTGCCCGGGTGGCCAAGGCCCGGCTGAGCTGTTGGGCGCGGTGCCCCGTAATATCTATGCTGCGCTCGCTCATTAGCGCCACGGCATGCGGATCGGCAGGCTCGCCAACGAGCGCGCCCAGCCCGGCAGACACCACATTGGTTTCGGGCAAGGCCTGCTTGAGGAGCCCTTCCGCCATCGGGCTCCGGCAAATATTGCCAATGCACACCACAAGTACGGTCTTGATCATTTGGCCGCGCTCGCAGCGGAGGTGAAGAAGCTTCCGCTTGGGAGCAGTTGGTTGATCACGCGGCTCCAGCGGACCACACCGGCTGCGTCCACGTAGACGACGTCCTTGGGCTTGAGCTCGAACGATTCTGCCAGTGCCATGGAGACAGGAGACTTGCCATCGAGGTGGAAGACTTCGGCTTCGCCGTCGGTGGTCTTGCGGATGACGTAGAGCTCCTTGGCGTCGGCTGAATTGGGGTTGACCCCGCCGGCTTCGCCAAGGGCTTCGCTGAGCGTGAGGCGGCCGTTGCGCGGTAGGACTGTGACGGGCTTCGCGACTTCGCCGGTAACGAAAACCTTACTATCTTCACGCTGCTCCACGCGCACAATGTCGCCGTTGCGCAGGAGGATGCGGGCGGGATTGATCCCTTGCTGCAGGAGCGCGGGCAGGTTGACAACGTAGTTCTTGCCGTCACGCGATATGCGGATGCGACTATTGTCGCCGGTGAGGACGTTGACGCCGCCTGCGCGGTTGAGCGCTTCTACCAGCGTCATGGCCACGTCATCGATATTCTGCGGTCCGGGCGTCTTGACTTCGCCATCAAGGTAGACGCGCTTGCTGCGGAAAGCGAGCACGCGCACGGTGACCTGCGGCATGTTGACAACGCCCTTCAGCTGCGTGCTAAGTTGGCCGCGAATCTCATCAGGGGTCTTACCGACGACCTGAACAATGCCGGCATACGGGAACTGGATGGTGCCGGCGGGGCTGACCACGTACCCGGGCACGTTGGCTGCGCCGCCGATGTTCGGCATGTCGTATGCCGTGCCGATAGTGTAAGTCTGGGTGGGGAACACCAGCTCGGGGTGGTCCCATACGACGATGTTGAGAATGTCGCCAACGCCAACGGTATAGGGCTTGGGCTCCGCGTACAGTACTTCGATGCCGGCGTTCGCGGGCGTCATGGCCGCCTTCATAGCCCGCACCAGCGCCGGCGTAATCTTCGTAACCTTTGGCACCGATTCCGGATCCTCCGGATCAAGCGGGCGCTGCGGATCAAAGCGCATCCCCGGCGCTAGTGCGCAGGATGCGAGCAGTGGAACCGTCCCCAGCAACAGCAACGCTCTACGGAAAGACAGAAAACTAGAAGGCTTGAACACGTCTGAATAATTCCCTTGATACCCGAAAGTCCGCGCCCCTGCCCGTCTCCTGGCTTTGGATTGCTGCGACGAATCCGCTTGTCCAACATGGCACACGTGGGGCGCCTTTCCGCTGCGTTGGCCTGCTGGAGCGGAGATGAACTTTGCGGCGGTGACTTCTTGATGCCTGCACGCTTTGCTCTTGCAGCGCATCACTGCTTGAAGACCGGCGAAGTGTATGGCTCCTGGGGGTAGATCTTCAAGGCGAACCGGCCGTTTTTGCCGTGTTTTCTATCCCCACTGAAGAGTGGACCCGACAAAAGTAGGGATGCCCCTAAAGGGGGTAATGCAGAAGTATTCGGTATGTGTTCATGATGGAGAATCCTGCCTCTGTTGGTACGTTTTCACCCGATTGGGCTACGCGGTTTTTGCGGCTTTTCCAGGGGTTTTTCGTGGTTTTTTGTTTTCGCGTTCCGGAATGGTTTGAAGATGAAGCCGGCTCTTTCGTCGTCCGATTCGGCCGACCGCACATCGGCCATGCACGCACTCCGCAGCGCTTCGCTTCCCCACCAAGGGAGGGATCAAATAACTTCCGGGGGACTTCCCCAGCAATGCGAATTCGTGCTTGCATGGAGAATGAAAGATGACCGCTCGGCGAGCCTGAAAACATCATGCCGTGATGCGTTCATGCTGCGTCTTTTTGACCATTACCAACCTCAATGCCCGCAAAAAAAAAGGGTGTAGGCGCGGGGAGTGCCTACACCCTATCGGGAATTAGCAAGGGGTCACGCTTGCTGGGGTGGATTATTGGCGCGCGTTGCGATCGAGGTTACCCCGCTAAGGTAGGTGCCACGCTTAGGGGGGGATAGGAATGTGCTGTCGCCTTCAAGATGGCTGCGCCGTCCTGGCCGGTGATGCCTTTGTCCAGACATTCTTACCCTGCGCAGGGATGGGGCCTACCAATGCAGGGTACCGACGATCGGTTCGCCTAATCAGAATGATCCGTGGATGCGGGTTGTCACCTGGAAGGGTAGAAGCAAATGCTGGATTCAATCGAGAGAAGCCTGGAGGCCGATGCGACGGCATTCGCGTCGGGCGAGGCATGGGTCGAGGCGCACCTGACGCCTTCGGGCTGGACGTACGGCAGCTACAAGGACGAGGATGCGCGCCCGGTCCTGATCCCTGCTCCCATTGAGTCGGTGCTGACGGTGCGGCGGCACTATATAGTGCGCGGCGCGGCGGCGCCCCGGCGGCTGAGCGAGATCCGCACGACGCGCGCGGATTCCGCCCGGGAGATCATTCGCTTGCTGGAGGCCTTCGGCGAGCCGCATTTCAATGTCAGGACGCAACGGGTGCCCAGAGTCCCCGACGTCACGTTCTGAGTGGCATTCCCTTATTGTCCTCATTGCCTTGTCCTCCGCCTGATCATGGCGACTGCCGACGCCAGGCATATCCGGCCCTGAACGCCAGAACCTAGCCCGAAAGGCTGACGGGCTAGGGCAAACGGCGCATTGACCGGCTTTTCTCAGGCGCTACCATCGGGTTAATCGGGCTTGATCTCCTCGGCTTCGGCCTATCCCACCGGACTTAGCGCGCGAAGCGCCTCTTGCTGCACGCGTGTACACTCCCGCGTTCTCCTCGGGTTACAGGGTTCGAGGGTGCCACGCAAGGGCGCGATTTTGCGGCGTGGTCTAGCCTGCGCGGCTAAAACAACGAGACAAGACAGTAAAACAATGAAAGTTTCGACTACCAACGTCCTCAACGTCCTGGAGCAGGACGAAATCGCTGCCGTCCGGGATCTGGCGCGCAACGTCTCGCATCCTCCAGCCTTTGTCTTGCTTCGCGCTGCCTTTATCGCGATGGCCGTGGTGGGCGTGCTGTGCTTCGCGGCGAGTAGCTTCCATCTCGACGGTTTTGAGAACGTGGGGACTGGCGCGGCGGTGCTGGCGGCGCTGCTGTTCCTTGCGGAGCGCCGCTGGTTTGGTAACCGCGACGAGGTCGTGGTGCCGGCCGAGCAGGTTGCGGCGCTGCGCGGGCAGCTTCGCCAGGAGATGTTTGGCAAGTTGGAGGAGGTGGCGTGCCGCCTAACGCATGATGGCCCGGGGGATGGGGTTATCCGGGTGCGCACCTTGTGGCAGTTCCTGTCGGAATCCGTGGCCAGCGAGACGCTCAAGCGCCGGAATGCCCGCGGGCCCGCCAAGGAATCTGAAGTGGGCTGAGCTACAGCGCGCGCAACCGGGGGCGGCCAGGCCGCCCTGCCCCGACATCCTCGCCATATCCCCAACGACCACGCTGCTTGGCCGCGGCTAGCCTTTGCGCGGCAGGCAGCTTACAGCTGTTTGAAGCCTGCGCCTGCACGCCGGCTCTGGAGGGTCCTCCTCCATCTCAGGTACAGCATCGCCATCGCAATTGCAAACGCGTTCTTGGCACAATGTTGATGCTTATCTTGGGTGGATTGGCCAGCAGGGGGTAGCTTGATGGGCTGACGCAGTTCAGCCAGGGGAAGTGGGAGTGCGAGGATGGTAGCGGGCGGGAACCCAGTCTGCTCAGCTCACTGTGTTCCCGCCCTGAACGGCACCAGCCCCCTTTCGATGGAAGCGGCTGACGACCGACCAATCGCTATGCGTCGCCGCGCCCCTCGCTCTCAACCTGCGCCGCGAGTTCGCTCAGCACCAGTGTCTCGTGCGCCAGCCCGGCCGCCAGTGAGAGCAGATGGCCCTGGATGTCTGCGACCAAATCGCCGAATGTTCCATCGGCGGCGCTGTCGCGGGTCATGAACAGTAGTGCGTAGAGTTGTGCCGCCTTTTCGCCGGCGAGGCTCAGCGGGTTTTCGCATGGCGTACGGGCGGTCACGAACATATCCGCGCCGGTATGCTCAGCAGTGACGCCGTAGCGGGTGTGCTTACGCATGGGCAGTCTCCGTCACGCTGGCGTTCCGGTGTGGGTGGGCAAGTGGATTAAGGCGGGTCAAGCGTTGCCCGGAATGGGCGAGCGAAGACTGGGGCATAGGTGCCTCCTACGTTAGCGAATCGAAGTCCGCTCCCCGCTGCTATTCGGGGTGGGCGGGCGCAAGGCCAGGTAGCAGACCGGAACGTAGGTACCGGCGAGCCCGAAGGCTCCCCAGCCCAGGCCCGCCCATAGGGGCGTGCGAAGGCACCGGACGTGAGAATCTCGCCTTGCGGCGGCCGTCCGTCTACGTATTTCGGGCTGCTATTCCCGATCGCTGTTGTTGCAGCGACGAGCAAAGTATATCTTGATCAGAACTCTGGAGAGAAACTTCACGCTGGGCCAGCTTGACCGCGGCTAGTCCTTGCACGGCAGCGCTTGACTTCCCGCTCCCGTTCTGTAATTTCTGTATATACCGAAATGACAGAAATAACAGGTGACACAATGAAGATCTTGGTGACCGGGGCGAGCGGGCTGGTGGATTCGGCGCTGGTGGCCCGTTTGCCGGCCGAGGGGCATCACGTGGTGGCGCTCGCGCTCCGGCTGGATCTTCTGCCCCGCCATCCACGGCTGCACCGCATCGCCCGGGGACTTGTCCGTCTGGACCACGCCGGGGCGTTGGCTGGCTGCCTTGCGCGGCGTCGATGCCGTCGTCAATGCGGTTGGAATCTTTCGACAGGCCGCGCGGCGGCGTTTCCAGGCGTTGCACGTGGATATGCCGCTCGCCCTGATCCTAGCTTGCGCGCAGGCCGGCGTGCGGCGCCTGGTACAGCGGTCCGCACTGGGCGCTGCCGCGGACGGTGCTACTGCCTATTGGCGCAGCAAAGGCGTGGCGGACGATGCCTTGCGCGCCAGTGCGCTGGATTGGGTGATTGTGCAGCCGTCCCTGGTGTATGCGCCGGGCGGCCGCAGTGCAGCCTTGTTCCGGCGGCTGGCGGCGTTGCCTTTGCTGCCAATACCCGCGGATGCCGGGCATGTGCAGCCGATCCATCTTGACGATCTGGTGGCGCTGATGCTGCAGGCGCTCAATGCTGGCTTCACTGGCTTCACTGGCTGCGCGGGCCGGCGCACCGTGGCGGCGGTGGGGCCGGCGCGGCGGCTGCACGTGCCGGGCTGGGTGGCCGGCCTTGGCGCGGCGTGGCTGGCAAGGCTGCCCGGCAGCCTGGTCGATGGCAGCAGCCTGGCCATGCTGCGCACCGAAAACAGCGCCACCCCGCGCGCGGCGGCCACCTTGGCCGGGCGGCGCCTGCGCGCTCCGGCGTCTTTTTCCACCGCGGCCGACCGCCTTCCCGCATCACCGGCAGTGCGTTCGCCGTGGATGAAATGGCCGACATCGGCGGAATCGTTAAAGTGTTGCATGGCGTCAATGGGGTTCGGGTAAGGCGAAAGGGGGAGCTCGACGGCGCTTTACGCCGTGGGCAATGTCGGCTGATCGGCGCAGCCGGGTCTTGGCAGTCAGGTCTTGATGTCGAGCTTGGTGATCAACTGCTTGAAGGTAGCGTTGTCGCGCGCGATCACGCGTTTGAAAGCGGATTCGTCGAGATAGCCTTCACCCATGTTCTGCTTGGCCATGGTTTCGCGCAGGGCAGGCTCCTGCATGGTCTTCTCAATGGCGGCGCGCAGCACGGCCACCACTTCAGGCGGCGTCCCCTTTGGCGCCGCGATGCCGCGCCAGCCGTTGATGACCAGGTCCACGTTGCGCTCTTTGAGCGTGGGCACCTTCTCCCAGCCCGCCTTGATGCGCTGCTCTGACATCACCGCGAGCGGCCGAATCTTGCCGGCGGCGACATAGGTGGCCACCTCCACCGGCGTGACCGCGACGGCTTCGATATGTCCGCCGAGCAGGTCCAGCACCGCGGGATTGGCGCCGCGGAACGGCACGTGGTTGAGTTGGATCCTGGCCTTGTCCTCCAGCGCGGCCGCCGACAGGTGGCCGAGCGAGCCGGGCCCGGCGTTGCCCACGCGGAGCATGCCGGGCTGTTTGCGGGCGGCGGCCAGGAACTCCTCGATCGTCTGGTACGGCGAGTCGGCGCGCACGGCAATGGTGGCCGGGTCGGCGTTCAGGCGAGCCAGTGGAATCATGTCGTCCGCGGTGAACTTGGCCAGGCCCATATGCGGAATCATCGTCAGCTCGACCGTGATGATGGCGAGCCGGTAGCCGTCCGGCTTGGCGCTGACCAAGTCGGCCCAGCCCACCGCGCCGCTGGCGCCGGACTTGTTCAGAACCACGAAGCTCTGCGGCAAATGCTTGCGCGCCGCTTCGGCGAAGGCACGCGCCAGCACGTCGGTACCGCCGCCCGCGGCAAACGGCACGATCAGTTCGATCGGATGGGTAGGATATGCCCCGCCCTGGGCAAAGGCCGGGCAAACCGCCGCGGCGGACACGGCTGCCATGGCGCGCAGTACGGCGCGGCGTTGAAGAAGCGATGAGGTCATGATGCGGTGTCTCTACGATGAACTTTGCTTGGAATCACCCGGTGGGATCTGCGCGGCGCTTAATCCAGCCGGATGCCGGCCGCCTTGATCACTCCGGACCACAACTTCTGCTCGCTGCGCGTGAACTGGTTGAATTCCTGAGGAGACATCGGCATCGGCTGGATGCCGAGTTCCTCCAGCTTGGCGCGAGTCTCCGGATGCTGCAGCGCTGCGACCAGCTCCTTGCTCAGGCGCATCACCACCGGCGCCGGCAGCCGCGCCGGGCCGACGAAGCCTTGCCAGGCGTAGGCCTCGAAGCCGGGCAGGCCCGCTTCGGCCATGGTCGGCACATCGGGCAGGATGGCCAGGCGCTGCGGCGTAGCCACCGCCAGCACGCGAATCTTGCCGCTGCGGATCAAGGACAGGCTGGGCGGCAGGTCGACGAACATCGACTGCACCTGCCCCGCCATCAGGTCCTGCAGCGCGGGCGAAGAACCCTTATAGGGGACGTGCAGGATATCGGTCTTGGTGCGCTGCTTGAACAGTTCCAACGCGACATGCAGTGGCGAACCCGGCCCCGACGATGCAGAGGAAACCTTGCCGGGTGTCTTGCGCGCCAGCGCCAGGAATTCCTTCAGGTCGCGCGCCGGGAAAGCCGGATGCACGGCCAGCACCAGCGGCATGCGCCCCAGCCCTCCAATAAAGGTGAAGTCCTTGTCGGCGTCGTAGCTCAGGGTGGCGTACATGGCCGGGTTGAAGGCCAGCGTCCCCGAATCCGCGGTGCCGATGGTGTAGCCGTCAGGCGCGGCGCGCGCGATCGCGGTGGCGCCGATGATGCTGGCGGCGCCTGGGCGGTTTTCCACCACCACCGGCTGGCCCAGGTCCTGCCCCATCTTCACGGCCAGGCCGCGCGCGATCACGTCCGTAGTGCCGCCCGGCGCGTAGGGGACGATCCATTTGACCGGCTGAGTGGGGTAGGCCTGCGCGTGCGCGCCGCCGGCGCAGCCAAGCGCCAGCGCGGCGCTCGTCAAGATACGGGCGAGTTTGCTCTTCATGTCGATGTCTCCAGTTGTGCCGGGAACTACGATGTTCCCTTGTCTTTTCGAATCTGGCCGCGGGTGGGCAGCAGGCGTTCAGCGCGGTACGAGCATCCACTCATGCGCGGGATCGTTCTTGAACGCCCAGCGCCGCTCGGGGCCGGCCATCGTGTTGAGGTAATACAGGTCGTAGCCGTACGGCACGGCGCAAGGGTGATAGCCGCGCGGCACCATCACGGTGTCGCGATGCTCCACGGCCATCGCCTCGTCGAGGCTGCGGTCGTCGGTGTACACGCGCTGAAAGGCAAATCCCTGCGGCGGATTGAGCTGGTGGTAGTACGTTTCCTCCAGCGCTGTCTCGTCCGTGCCCGCACTGTCGTGCTTGTGCGGCGGGTAGCTGGACGAATGGCCGGAAGGCGTGATCACCTCCACCACCAGCAGCCCTTCGGCCGGTTCGCTCTCGGGCAGGATGTCACAGACATAGCGCGTATTGGCGCCCTCCCCCCGCACGCTGCGCCGCATCTGGCCTGGCTCAATCACGCGCGCTGGCAAGCGGCCCTGCGCCGGCGCGGTGCTGAGCGCCACCTCGGCCCCGGTGCGCGCGTCGATGCATACGTCGCGGCCCGGGGGCACGTAGATCGCATAGGGAGACTGATCCTCAAACACCGACTGGCGGCTGCCCAGCGCGGAATAGCGTTGGTTCCCGACCAGCACGTCGAGTTGGCCGGACAGCACCGTAATGCACAGCTCGCGCGTGCCGGTGGCAAACGCCTCGGCCTCGCCCGCGTCTAATCGCAGCGCCTTGAAGCCTACGTGCCGCCAGCCTGCCGACCGGGGCGTAATGTCCGCGATCACGCGGCCGAGTTGCGCCTTGACGAGCAGGCTGCGGCCCGCTTGCGCCAGGTTCGCCTCGTTGGCGCCATTCGGGAACACTTCGGCGTGGCTCATTTGCCCCCCTGCTCAATGGCAACCGCCTCTGTCTGTGCCGCCGGGCGGCTGGCTCGCCAGCCTGCGATCAGGCGGCGGAAATTGGCGCCCACCTGCGCCCGGAACGAGGCGTCGTCGATCTCCTTGCCAAGCCAGGCCAGGCTGGCATCGGCCCAGACCGTGCGGCCGATCATGAAACCCTTGACCAGCGGCGAGGTCGCTTGTGCGAAGCTCTCCACCAGTTGTTCAAGCGGCTGGTTCAGGCCAAGGATCACGGCGCCACGGCACCACGGATCGCGCTCCTTCACCAGGGCCTCCAGCGCACGCCACTGGTGGTTGGCCATCGCGCCCACCTTCCACCATTCCGGCTTCAGCCCGATATCGTAGAAGTGGCGGATCGCGCGCACCACGGCCTCGCCCTCGTCGTCGGGCGCCAAGCTGTCCTTGGGCGGAATCACTTCGAGCAGCAGTTCGTGGCCGCTATGCCGCGTGGCTTCCCACACCACCTGCAACTGTTCGTCCTGCTCCGCGCGCAGCGCCGCCGGATCGTCCGGGTGATAGAAAACGAGGCACTTCACCACCTGCTCGCGCGGCCAGTGCGCGAGATCCGAGGCCAGCGAACGCGTGCCGTCGAAGCGCAGCGGGCGCGAACCTGGCAGCTCGATTGGCCGGCCCAGCCACCAGCCGCGGCCGGTCGCGTCGTGCAGGGCGGACTCACCAAGGCGGCCATCGATCAGCACGCCGATCTTGCCGCGGCAGCCGGCTTCGGTCGCCACCTCGGCTACCACTTCCGTAATCAGGCGCTTGAGCGCCGGCACGGCGCCGGCGTCGGCGCCCACGGCGCGCGCCATGTCCTCGAACTGCGCGCGATGATCGTAGGCCAGGACATACAGCTCCGGCCATTGCGGCCGCTTGATCGATACGCGATGCAGGTGCGCAAGCTGCGCATCCTGGTCCGGGCGCGGATGCCGCTGGCCCGAGAACCAGTGCGCCAACTCCGCCGGCGTCGGCATGGCCGGTGCGCAACCGTGTCGGGACACCACGATGGCGCCGCAAGCATTGGCGATGGCCGCGGCCTCGCGCCAGTCCTTGCCACGCAGCAGGCCGCTCAGCAAGCCGGAGGCAAAGGCATCGCCCGCCCCCAGCACGTTGAGCACCTCTACGCGCTCGCCGTGCACGGTCAGCGCGTCGTCGATGGCAGCCGGAATCCCGCCCTGCACGATGGAACATCCCAGCGGGCCCCGCTTGACCACCAGCGTGGCACCGGTACACGTGCGCACGCGGCGCAGGCTGGCCATCAGGTCGGTCTCGCCGCCGGCGATCAGCCATTCTTCCTCCGTGCCGAGGATCAGCTCAAAGGCGCCGAGCTGCGCCTGCAAGTGCAGGCTGACCTCAGCGTTGCCGATATAGCGCGTCTCGCCATCGCCCTTGCCCGTCAGGCCCCATAGCACTGGCCGGTAGTCAATATCCAGTACCCGCACCACGCCATGCCGCCCGGCGATATCCAGCGCGCGCCGCGAGGCCGCCAGCACGCCCGGCGTGCTCAGGTGCGTACCCGTGATCACCAGGCTGCGGCAGCGGGCCAGGAAGCCGGCGTCGATCGCCTCGACATCCAGCGCCATATCGGCGCAGTTTTCGCGGGCGAACAGCAGCGGGAAAGTGTCCTGATCCTTGATACCCAGGAGTACCATCCCGGTCAGGCGCGCGTCGTCGATCTGCACCTGGCTGACGTCGCAGCCCTCCCGGACAAGCGTATCAAGCAGGAAACGTCCGTTCTGCTCGTTGCCGACGCGCGAGATCATCGCCGAGCGCAGGCCCAGCCGGGCCGTGCTAAAAGCGATATTGGCCGAGGAGCCGCCGAGGTATTTGGCGAAGGTGCTCGCCGACTCCAGGCCGCAACCAATCTGCTGGGCATAAAGGTCGACCGCCAGCCGTCCCAGGCAGGCGACATCGATGTCCCGGTCGGCGGGAAAGGAAAGAGAACGCATTCGTGTCCGTCATCAGGTCATAGACTGCCGCTGCGCGACAGGAATCAAGGGAAAGCCGAGGGAAAGGTTTCGCGTCCCCCTCCTCGTCTTGGACGGAATGATAGCCGAGAAATAGAATTTTTGTTCCGTTTTTATACTTGTGAGAAAATATTTTCTATTTCGCACTTCCCCTCGCCGTGACGCGGGGGGTGTCGCTGTGCCCGCTACCCCACACACCCCAGCATGACCACAAACCACCCCTACGCCAACGCCGACCAATTTCTGGCCTCCATGCAAGACGGCTTCCCCAGCCTGAGCAAGCAGTTGAAGACCATCGCCCAATACGTCGAGAAAAACCGCGAGCGCCTCGTCCTCGATGGTGTGCACGATGTAGCCCGCCATTGCGGCGTGCAGCCGTCAGCGATCATCCGCTTCGCCAAGCATTTTGGTTTCTCGGGGTTCTCGCAGATGCAAGCGCTGTTCCGCGACAGTGCGGCCCGGCAACTCGCGCCTAACCGGGACTATCAGGATCGAGTGCGGGACCTGATCCGGGCCAGTGAAAGGCCGCTCTCTCCCACCGGTATCGCGCAGGAGGTCATCGCCGGCAGCATCGAAAGCCTGGAAGCCCTGCAGCGCGGGGTGACCGACACGCTGTTTGACGAGGCGGTGGAACTCCTGGTGCAAGCACCCTCGATCTGGCTGGCGGCATCGCGCCGCGCCTTCCCGGTTGGGGCCTATCTCGCTTACGCGCTCCAACACACGGGCAAGCCGATTCAGTGGCTGAACGGGCTGGGGCATATGCAGCAGGGGCAACTGCGGGCGCTTAAACCAGACGATGTGATGATTGCCGTTTCGTTCGAGCCGTATGCGCAGGAGACGCTGCTGGCAGTGCAGGAAGCGGTCGAACGCGGAGCGCGTGTACTTGCCATTAGCGATAGTCCACTTAGTCCTTTGGCGGATCATGCGCGGGTTCTGCTGCCGGTGCAGGATGGCGCTACGTTCGGGTTCCGGTCGCTGACTAGTACGCTTTGCCTGGCGCAATCGCTGTTCATGGCACTGGCGTATCGGCTGGAGATTGCCTATGCGCAGCCGCAGGCGGAGGCGGCGTCGGGGCGAAAGGCGCGCTCGGGGAGAACTTAGCGGACGATCTTGTGCGTGCAGGCTTGCAAGGAGCGATGGAGCCTGCGCAAATCAGCCGGACCGAACGTCAGCGTCTCGACCACGCACTGAGATGCGCCCCAGAAGGGCCTCTTAAGTAACTTGTATTGGGGGCCATGTCCTCGGCCGTCCAGTCGGTGTCGCGCTTCTCGATGGCCAACGTTTTGAACACCGCATCCGCCCCCGACAATGCGTACGGCGCTTGCCCCCGGTTGAGGCTGTCGACAATACGAGCCCCCATTTCCGCAAGGTCCCTGGAACTGGAGGCGCGCAGTATGGGCATGGATCTTTTCACCGGAATAGATTCCTGCACGAATATGTAGCGATGGAGCGAGCTAAAGCCGCGGCGGACGAACGGCTACTCGCTCTGCTGGACCAGCGCCCCGGCGTGCGCGATCGCCGGGCTGAGAGTGGCATACGCATAGTCAGCATCCTACGGCCCATGACCGGCGTGTCTCGCCAGTACGCCGGCGGGAAAGACAAGGGCTGGGCGGTGGAATTCGAGCACGATCTGGAGGCAGACACCTTTGGCCCGGCACCAGAGTGACATGGTTTGCCGGCAACTGACACACTCGAACGTCCGTTGAGCGTCGCCCGCGTAATACGGCACGTGATCCCCGAAGCGCTTAGCGTGTACGCCACCAATGCGGCTGCGGGCTTGCCATCGTCAGTGATCCGCAGTTCAACGACGTCTTGCGCACCAGGCCTTGGCAGCCGCCGCAGGCCCCCTTGCCATAGTTGTGGCGG
The DNA here is from genome assembly GCF_054589115.1 of Cupriavidus sp. 8B. NCBI lineage: Bacteria > Pseudomonadati > Pseudomonadota > Betaproteobacteria > Burkholderiales > Burkholderiaceae > Cupriavidus > Cupriavidus sp. 8B. The sequence continues at coordinate 49,811 of NZ_BAAILO010000487.1, forward strand.
TGCGCGAAGAACTTCGCCAGCAATGTCCAATTGCTCGCTGACGCCCTCTCCCACGCATGCCATCCCTTGTCCACAGCCTGATGTCCGGCAACGCTCGTCCCCGTGCTCGCAGTGGCACCCAACTCAGCGAAGGTGAGAGGGCAGTGACTGGCTCTGGGTCGGCTTGGACGGGGTCTTCTTAGAGAACTGTCGTTGGGCGTGCTGCAACTAGACTTGCAGACTGGCCTCGTCGTCGGCCAGCGGCCTCGAACGGTCGGCGCTGCTCGTTGCCTCGCTTCTACCGGTGCCCCCCATCGGCGGGTTCACGCCGCGTTTGAGTGACACGCGATCCACAGACACGCCCTCCTGGCGGATTTGTTCCGGCACCATCCTCGAATTCGGCACTGTGCTCGCGCCGGCGCGGCCGCTCAACTACCGACACTTGACTCATCGTCGCCACGATCTTGCTCACGGGTAACCGTTTGGACACTCGTGGGGTCTTCTACGTCCTCACTCTTCTCACAGCCGTGCTCGATACCCCGAGCGAACAACATCCATAGCGCCCGCTCCGGCGGACAGGCACCAGTGCGACTTGGACGCTCGCCGCAATTGCCATTTTGGTCCCGGCTCCGAATCACAACATCTTTTCATATGCATTCGTCGCCCAATCCTGCCGTCGGTTTGACGACACTGAATCCCGTAAGTACATCGAACCGTGGGAGCACCGCCAATTCGATCTACGTTGCTATTCGCATTTTTACCTCATGCAATCATTCCTCAGCAATTTTCAATCATGCAAAAGCAACACAAAATCACTGTTCAGGTAGCGATCGCGTCCACTGATGGCCCTCTTTTCGAGAAACTCAGCACCTTTGCAGGCCACGCAGGGAGCAGAGAGCGCGCTCATTACATTAAGACCTTACTAATTCGCGGGTACGAAGTACTTGAGCGAGCTCCCAGCGTGAGTGCTTTGCCCAATCAATCGCCATCTGCCGTCCCGCGCGCGCCCGTAAAGTCACACAAATTCTAGGAGCAGGTAATGTCGAAAAACGCTACAGACCAACTTGTTGTGGGAATGGACATTGGATATGGCAACATAAAAATGGACTGGGGAGACGGCGACCTTGCGTACCCTGCACGAGTGAAGCCTGATTGGTTCGGTGCGACCGAAGTCCATAAACTGAACGGGATGCGTGCCAGCTATGATGAAGTAAAGGTGTTGGTAAATGGCCGATACTATTGGATTGGTCCGGATACCCATTTATACGTTCCCGAGCCGATAGTGACTGATACCTATAGTGACAGCCCAGAATACGAGGCGCACGTCATCGGAGGCCTGCACTACATGTTTCGCAAGAGCGGCGTCATTAGAAGATCAATCCACAAGCTCGTACTCGGATTGCCGCTCTCGCAGTTTTCTCTGAGACGAGAAACGTTGCGCCAACGCTATCAGGGGAAGCGGCTCTCAATTCCGACGCCTCCCTCGCTAGAAGCCCGATATGGCCCTGAAATTGCGGTACGCCTCCAGAATGTCGAGGTTGTCCCGCAACCCGTTGGGAGCTTAGTGTACTGGGCAACGAGAGAGGGAAGCGAGGAAGACCTCAACGGCGAGCGCGCCAATCTGGTCATTGACCCGGGTGAGCGGACTTTCGATTGGTATGCAGCCAGGGGCACGAAGCCAATCTACGACGAATCAGGAGCTATCCCGGAGGGGATGGCCTCTATTATTTACAGACTGGCGAATACAATGACGAGAGAATTAGGGATACATATCGATTACTACACGGCGAGCCGTGGGTTAAGGCGAAAAGTGGTGAGCGGCGTGAGCCGCATCCCGTTTGAGAGATCGAGTCGAATTCGACGCTTCCCATGGCGCTGCCGTTCATCAACGAGGATGGAGCAAGC
>NZ_BAAILO010000488.1:0-372 GCF_054589115.1 Cupriavidus sp. 8B
GAAGAATTCACGCGCGGAGAGAACGAACTCACCGCCGAGTTGATTCGCCAAGGAGGACTCTTTAGGCTGACCCGGGCACGGCGCTCCGGTTGGCAGATTTCGGCACCGCCTCCGCAACTGAGGCCGATGACCTACGCCGAAAAGATCGTCGCGAGAGCGAGCAGCCGCACATGCGTAACACCTGCCGAAAGCGTCTTTGCCAAAGCAGATTGGCGTTATGCACACGAATACGTCTCCCCGATGTGCATCAGTTCGTTACGCCGGGAGTGTGGTGAGCGGATTGAACTCCACGATCCCGACAGCATTGTGTGTTTTTCGGACCACCTGACGTTCATCCACCGCAGCATGCCGCCCGAACGCCGCGCCCTCGGA
>NZ_BAAILO010000488.1:542-2087 GCF_054589115.1 Cupriavidus sp. 8B
ATCCGAAGGGATCAGCCACTCGATCATGGCGGAACGCTACGTCAAGCCTGGCCAACTGGTCGTCGGTACCGACTCGCACACTCCTCACTGCGGCGCGTTGGGCGCACTCGCATTCGGGATCGGCGCCACCGAAATGGCCAATGCTTGGCTCACTGGCGACGTTCGTGTGAAGGTACCTGCGACGTGTCGGGTAAATCTCAAAGGACGGCTGCAACCAGGGGTCGAAGCGAAGGACATCGTGTTGCACCTTCTGCGTCTGCCGTACGTAAGGGACGGCCAGGCGATCGGGCAGGTGTTCGAATACGGCGGCGAAGCGCTTGCCTCATTGCCGACGGACGAGCGAGCAACGCTCACGAACATGGTGGCGGAGATCGGTGGCTTCAGCGGCATCATCGTTCCCGACGAGCAGACGGTGCGCTTCTTACGAGAGCGTCGGGGCATCGAGTTCGAGATCGAGCCGTGGATGCGCAGCGACGAGAACGCCGATGTGGCGCACACCATCGACGTCGACTGCTCCCAACTCGAACCCATGCTAGCCCGCCCCGGTGATCCTGGGCGAGGCGTGGGCGTATCCGAACTCGGCGATCCGGTGCAAGTGGACATTGCTTACGTCGGTTCTTGCACTGGCGGCAAGCGCGAGGATCTGCAGCGCTGCTGCGAAGTGATGAAGTGGGCTCTCGAACATAGCCTCAAGGTAGCCGAGACGACCCATTACATCCTGCAGTTTGGCAGCCAGGACGTCAGAGACTATTGCTCGCGCGAAGGCATGCTTGAGGTGTTCAAGCGCGCCGGCGTCGAGCTCATCGAACCGGGGTGCGGCGCTTGCGTAAACGCCGGGCCGGGCGTCTCGGAGCGTCCGGATCAGGTGACGATCAGTGCCATCAACCGCAACTTTCCCGGACGTTCCGGCCCTGGCCAGGTCTGGCTCGCCAGTCCGTCAACTGTGGCAGCGAGTGCTATCGCGGGCCGCATCGTCAGCTTCGAGCAGTTGCGAGCTCTCGCGCGCCACAGCCAAGTTTGATTCCTGGCAATCCACAAGGCTGCATGCAGCCTTTACCAGCACGACTTGACGCCATCGCTGAATGATTTCCAACCCGAGGCGCGGGGCGCGCGCCTTGCCGTGAAAGAAATCCTTTTCCAGCCCACGCGCCAAGAGACCTTTGAGGCTGAGCGACCAGAAACACGAACTTAGCTTCCATATGAGCGGGCTGTCGGTTGAGCCAAGCTTCCGTCTCTGAATGCGAGCCGTCACCGACGCTTCGGATGGAAAGCAATAAGCCAGTCCTGAAAGACTCGGCGAAGTACGCGTCGGAGCGCCCGCGGTGCGACCGGCTACGAATTTTCGCTTCGGCCGGCCATGCGACTGACATGACCCGCGAGAGAAGGTCCGGTGTAGGGGCGGAGCCGTCGTTCGAATGTCCGCGTAAAAGCCTGGGCCAACGTCCGCAGTTGGCGTGCGCCGTGCAAAGGCGGCGCTTTTCCAGTGGGTGTAAGCCCCACCCGGCAACCGCTCCAGCCGGAAGCAACCGGAGCAGCTATGGAGGT
>NZ_BAAILO010000489.1:0-889 GCF_054589115.1 Cupriavidus sp. 8B
GCCGGTCATTGCCCGCAGTCCGAAGCGGGCGACGGCGCCCGGGGCATTCAGGATCGACTGGCCCAGCGCCGTATTGCGCTGCACCGCAGCCTGTGCCGCGTCGACGTTGTTGGCCAACCAGCCCCCTGTCACCCCGTTGGCCAGCACCCAGCCCTGATCGCTCACAAAGCGGGCCGCATCCAGCGCAAAGGTGCCAGCCCCTTGTGCCGTACCCAGAAATGATTGCCCCAAACGATTCAGATCGCTGATGCCAGCCTCTGGTAGCCGGGTTGCCGTGATCTGGGGATAGGGTACTGCATACACCTCGACACCAGTCTCCGGGTCCACCCAAACCGGCGTGCCAGATTTTGCCTGTGCGAGCTCAATGTCAGGTAGCTGTTGTGGCGGTATGCCCTGAATCAGAACGTTGGCAGTAGATCCGTCGACGTTGAACCGGTCCCCTTCGCTCAGCGCCTGTCCGGCCATTACCCGCAGCTCTGCCACGCGAGCGTCATGGGCATCGGCACTGCCATATCCTCTGGAGCCGGCATCCGACATCACCAGGGGCTGCCCGGGCTGCCGCAGATTGTTGGCGGCCAGCGTCATCGACGGCGTGTCGCTGCCATACCCTCCACGCGACTCACCGAACGCACCCACCAGTTGGTTGTATGCTGCGTTGCTGTCGAAGCCCGGCTGCACCGCTGGCGAGTCATTCCAGATGGGCGATTGCTGCAGCTCCGCAATCTTCTGCCCCAGCACATCTTCCTGCGTGCTATTCGAGCTGCTCGAACGGTCCGCCAGGCTACTACCGAGCGCATTGCCAAACGCAATAGGTCCGAGGCGAAGTCGTACCCCTATCGCCCGCTACGCCTTAGCGGGCGCGCCTTTCCAGGCCGTGCTACGACCGCAG
>NZ_BAAILO010000490.1:0-956 GCF_054589115.1 Cupriavidus sp. 8B
GGTATTGATGGTAATACCGCGTGCCTTTTCTTCCGGCGCTGCGTCGATTTCGTCGTACTTCTTGGCCGAACCGCCAAACTTGGCTGCCAGCACCGTAGCAATTGCTGCCGTCAGGGTGGTCTTACCATGGTCAACGTGACCGATCGTACCAACGTTCACGTGCGGTTTAGTCCGCGAGAACTTTTCCTTTGCCATTTCGCGACTCCTGTGTCGGTAGCGATATTGCTAGTGCGGTATTTGGTGCCCATGGGCAGGATCGAACTGCCGACCTCTCCCTTACCAAGGGAGTGCTCTACCACTGAGCCACATGGGCGAAACTTGACTGCTGCTTTTCAGAACTGCAAGAACCCGGGCAATCTGGAGCGGGTGAAGGGAATCGAACCCTCGTCGTAAGCTTGGAAGGCTTCTGCTCTACCATTGAGCTACACCCGCCGGGTTACCACGCTTTCTGCTTCACCGACGCCTGCCGGGTACTCACTACTGCTTTGCAATTCTTGGTGGAGAGGGTTGGATTCGAACCAACGTAGGCGTAAGCCAACAGATTTACAGTCTGCCCCCTTTAGCCACTCGGGCACCTCTCCGCAGTGAACTTCTGATTATGGTGTAACTTTCCTTGGCTGTCAAGCACTTTCCGTACTATGCAAAGTAGGGAAGGACAGACCTTGGAGCGTTGAACCTGGCACCAGCGTAGGCTGCCCGATCGCACCATCATCGTCGGCATTCAATAAAGAACACCTTCACCCTATAGGGGCTCGCCACGGCCTCTAAAACGGCTTCTGGGGCCTTGCTTTAACCTCGAAACCGGCTCGCCAGGCTGGCGGCCTGGGCGCTGCTTAAGCCTGATCGGCAAATCGCCGCCACAAAAGCAAAACCCCCCAGTACTTTCGTACTGGGGGGTTTCAAGGGAGAGCCTGGCGATTACCTACTTTCACACGGGTATCCGCACTATCATCGGC
>NZ_BAAILO010000491.1:0-5028 GCF_054589115.1 Cupriavidus sp. 8B
TCGCCCTCCAGGAAATTGGGGAACAACATGCAACTGTGAAACTGAATCAAACCAATCTCGATTGACACGGGGAGTCATATCAGCTAGGAGCCACTTAAAACGAAGCCCTTGGTTTTTTACAGCGCGACGGCGTAACAAGCGCCCGCCCTCTCCCCCAGCCCCTCTCCCGCACGCGGGAGAGGGGAGCACGACCACGCAGATCCGGCTTTGTCAGCAGTCTGGCGGCGCGCCTTCTGGCGCGCCGTTTTTCATGTGCGCCGCCCCGATTCAGCCGCTTGATCATTTGATGAAGTGCTAATCGGCGCGTCGGCAGGTGACCGGCGCCGCATGTTGCGCCGCATGCATGCGCCAGCCCCGCTCTTCATTGACTCCCGCAACGCCGTCCAGCGCTTTGCTGTTGCAGCGCGCAAGCCGCCGCGTGCCTGCGCACGCTACCCGCAAACCACCGCCCGGCGCGGCACTTGATCATTTGATTAAGCGCCACGGCCGGCTTGATCAATTGAAGCAGCGGCGGCGCCCGCATGGCTTCGGGTTAACGCTCGGGCCAACGTTCCTGGATTTCCCGCGCGCCTTGTGCCGCCGTCGTTTGCGCTTGCTGGCACGCTCTTCGCAATAGAGGCCATACCCGCCAAGCGAAGGAGCAGCGCCATGATCAACCAGTCGGTCCCCTTGTTTGAAGCCTCGCCCCGGTTCGTCCGCATTGACGGCCGCACGCCCGAGGGCTTTGTGCAGTTCGCGTTCAGCGTGGCGGACCCCGAGCTCAATGTCGAGCTGATCATGCCCGAGTTGATGTTCGAGGCCTTCTGCAGCGTCAACCACGTGCGCTTCCTGCCGCCGGAGATCCCGGCACCCGAACAGGACGACTGAAGCGCAGCCAGCCCGCGCACGGAAACCCCCACATAAAAATACAGCAAGACCCAGGAGACCAAGCGATGCAAGTCGATATCAAGACCCAGCAGATCCAGCCGCTGCGCCAGACCTACGGCCATGTGGCGCGCCGCTTCGGCGACAAGCCCGCCTCGCGCTACCAGGAGGCAACCTACGACGTGCAGGCGGAAGTCAATTTCCACTACCGCCCGACCTGGGACTCGCAATACGAGATCTACGACAAGCGCCGCACGGCGATCGTGATGGCGGACTGGTATGCGCTCAAGGACCCGCGCCAGTACTTCTACGGCGCCTACGTGACGGCGCGCGGCCGCCAGCAGGACGCCACCGAGAAGAGCTTTGCCTTCGTGGAAAAACGCGGCCTGCTGCAGGCGCTGCCGGCCGAATGGCAGGACCGCCTGGCCGACGGCCTGCTGCCGCTTCGCCATGTGGAGTGGGGCGCCAACATGAACAACTTCTATTGCGCCGACTATGGCTGGGGCACGGCCATCACCCAGGCCTGCACCTACTGCGCCATGGACCGCCTTGGCATTGCCCAGTACCTGTCGCGCATCGGCATGCTGCTCGACGGCAATACCGGCGTGGCGCTGGAGCGCGCCAAGGTGGCCTGGATGGAGAGCGCCGCGTGGCAGCCGATGCGCCGCCTGGTCGAGCGCAGCTTCGTGATCGAGGACTGGTTCGAGACCTTCGTCACCCAGAACCTGGTGCTCGACGGGCTGCTGTATCCGCTGGTGTACCAGCATGCCGACGCGGCCATCGTGCGCGCCTGCGGCACCGGGCTGGCGGTGCTGACCGAGTTCATGAACGACTGGCGCGAGGAGCACGCACGCTGGGTCGACGCGGTGATCCACACCGCCGCGGCGGAGTCCGATGCCAATCGCATGCTGCTGTCCGGCTGGGCCCGCGCCGCGCGTGCGCAAGCGGCCGAGGCGCTGGTGCCGGTGGCCGATACCTTGCTGGGCGGAGGCGGCGAACAGGTGGTGGCGCTGTGCCTGGAGCAGTTCGACGTGCGTCTCAACAAGCTTGGCCTTGCCGCCTAAGGAGCCCGCCATGACCGCCAACGTCTACATCGCGCTGCAAAGCAACGACGACACGCGCCCCATCATCGAAGCCATTACCGAGGCCAATCCGCACGCCGTGGTGTCGCAGTTCCCCGCCATGGTGAAGATCGATGCGCCGGGGCACCTGACCATCCTGCGCGAACTGGTCTCCGACAAGCTCGGCCGCGACTGGGACCTGCAGGAGATCCACCTGAACCTGATTTCGCTGTCGGGAAACATCGACGAAGACGACGACGCCTTCACCCTGCACTGGAACGCCTGAAGCCCTGAGACGGGCCGCAAAGAAAGACAACGGAGACAGACATCATGGACGCACGCAAGAAGCTGAACCTGCGCGAGAAGTACGCATCGATGACGCGCGACCTCGGCTGGGAAACCACCTACGAGCCGATGGACAAGGTCTTTCCCTACGACAAGTACGAGGGCATCAAGATCCATGACTGGGACAAGTGGGAAGACCCGTTCCGCATGACCATGGACGCCTACTGGAAATACCAGTCGGAGAAGGAGCGAAAGCTGTACGCGATCATCGATTCCTTCGTGCAGAACAACGGCCACCTCAATGTCTCGGACCCGCGCTACCTGAACGCGCTGCGCCTGTTCCTGACCGGCGTGACCCCGCTGGAGTACGCGGCGCACCGCGGCTATGCGCACCTCGGCCGGCACTTCCGCGGCGCCGGCGCGCGGGTGGCGGCGCAGATGCAGTCGATCGACGAGTTGCGTCATGCCCAGACCCAGATGCATACGCTGTCGGTCTACAACAAGTATTTCAACGGTTTCGGTGAATGGCAGCATATGCATGACCGGGTCTGGTACCTGTCCGTGCCCAAGTCCTACTTTGAAGACGCCATGAGCGCGGGCCCGTTCGAGTTCATCACCGCGATCTCGTTCTCCTTCGAGTACGTGCTGACCAACCTGCTGTTCATGCCCTTCATGTCGGGCGCGGCCTACAACGGCGACATGGCCACGGTGACGTTCGGCTTCTCCGCGCAGTCCGACGAATCGCGCCATATGACGCTGGGCCTGGAGGTGGTGAAGTTCCTGTGCCAGCAGGATCCGGACAATATCCCGATCCTGCAGAAGTGGCTGGACAAATGGTTCTGGCGCGGCTTTCGCCTGCTTACGCTGGTCGGCATGATGATGGACTACATGCTGCCCAAGCGGGTGATGTCGTGGGCCGAGGCCTGGGAGATGTATTTCGAGCAGGCCGGCGGCGCGTTGTTCAAGGACCTGGAGCGCTATGGCCTGCGCATGCCCAAGTATCACGAGGTGGCCACCAAGACCAAGGACCGCATCACCCATGAGGCCTGGGGTACCTTTTACAACTACGCCGCCGCGGCCGGCTTCCACACCTGGGTGCCCAAGCAGGACGAAATGGCCTGGCTGACGCAGAAGTATCCCGACACCTTCGCGCGCTACTACAAGCCGCGCCTCGATTACTGGCTGGAGCGCCAGCAGGAAGGCGAACGCTTCTATAACAGCACGCTGCCCATGCTGTGCCAGACCTGCCAGATCCCGATGGTGTTCTCGGAGCCGGACGACCCCACCCAGATCTGCTACCGCGAGAGCAGCTACCACGGCATGCGGTTCCACTTCTGCTCGGACGGCTGCAAGGACATCTTCGACGGCGAGCCACAGAAGTACGCCCAGGCCTGGCTGCCCGTGCACCAGATCTACCAGGGCAATTGCGGCGGCGCCTCGCTGGACGACGTACTTAAGTGGTACCGCATCAACCCCGGCGCGGACAACCTCGATTTCGAGGGCTCGCAGGACCAGAAGAACTGGAATGCCTGGAAAGGCGTGCCGGACACGGCTGCCTGAGCAGCCGGCACATAAGAGACAAGGAGACCATCATGTCCGTCGTATCCATTGGCCCCTACGCGTTCGAGCCCGCCGACCGCGAAGCGGTGTTCCACGGCAACCGCCTGCTCTATATCGGCTGGGACCGCCACCTGCTGTTCTGTGCGCCGCATTGCTTTCCCTTTCCGCCGGCGATGCCCCTGCGCGATGTCGTGGAGAAGGTGCTGCCGGGCGTCTACGGCTACCACCCCGACTTCGCCCGCATCGACTGGAGCCGCGTGGCATGGCTGCGCGGCAATGCGCCCTGGCAACCGGACCTTGACCGCACGCTGGAAGAGAACGGCCTGGGCCACAAGGCGGTGATCCGTTTCCGCACGCCGGGGCTGGATGGCATTGGCGGCAGCTGCAGCTAAGGCAGGAGACACAAGATGTATTCCCTGACCATTGAACCAATCGGGCAGACCATCCCCATCGCACCGGGCCAGACCGTGCTGGATGCCTGCCTGCGCAACGGCGTGTGGCTGCCGCACGCCTGCTGCCACGGCCTGTGCGCCACCTGCAAGGTGCAGGTGGTGGACGGCGAGTTCGAGCATGGCGATGCGTCCAGCTTCGCGCTGATGGACTTTGAGCGCGATGGCGGCCAATGCCTGGCTTGCTGCGCCACCGCGCAGTCCGACATGGTGATCGAGGCGGACATCGAGGAGGACGCCGACTCGCTTGGCCTGCCGCTGGCCGACTATCGCGCCGAGGTGGTGGAGACCCGCGCGCTGACGCCCACCATCCGCGGCATCTGGCTGCGGGTGAAGGGTGGCGCCGCGGCTGCCTTCCAGGCCGGCCAGTACCTCAACCTGCGCGTGCCGGGCTGCGACCAGCCGCGGGCGTTCTCGCTGGCCAACCGTCCCGGCGACGGCCTGGTGGAGTTGCATGTGCGGCGGGTGGAGGGCGGGCAGGCTACCGGCTACCTGCACGATCGGTTGTCGGTGGGTGACGAACTCGGCTTCTCCGCGCCGTACGGCCGCTTCTTCGTGCGCAAATCCGCGCAAAAGCCGATGCTGTTCCTGGCCGGCGGCTCGGGCTTGTCCAGCCCGCGCGCCATGATCCTGGACATGCTGGCCGCAGGCGAGACCTTGCCGATCACCCTGGTGCAGGGCGCGCGCAACCGCACGGAGCTGTACTACGACGAGGCATTCCGGGAACTTGCCGCTGCGCATCCGAATTTCCGCTATGTACCGGCCTTGTCCGCCGAGCCGGCGGACAGCGGCTGGGACGGCGCGCGCGG
>NZ_BAAILO010000491.1:5149-7837 GCF_054589115.1 Cupriavidus sp. 8B
GCCGACTTCCGTGGCCACAAGGCCTACCTGTGCGGCCCGCCGCCGATGATCGAAGCCTGCATCCGCACGTTGATGCAGGGCCGGCTGTTCGAGGAGGACATCCACACCGAGAAGTTCCTCTCGGCCGGCGACGCACAGAACAGCACGCGCAGTCCGCTGTTCAAGATCTGATGGAGGGCGCGGCATGCATACCGTCGAGATCGCGGGAAGCGGCCAGTGCTACCCCTGCGCGCCGGAGCAGAACCTGCTGCGCGCCATGGAAGCCCTGGGCAAGCGCGGCATTCCCGCAGGCTGCCGGGGCGGTGGCTGCGGGGTTTGCAAGGTGCGCATCGAGGCCGGCCGCTACCACACCGGCAAGATGAGCCGCGCCTGCCTGTCTGAGGCGGAGGAGGGAAGTGGGCTGGTGCTCGCCTGCAAGGCCTTCCCCGACAGCGATATCCGCCTGCGGCCGGTGGCGGTGTTGCAGCGCTGCCTGGACAAGCAACTGGCACGGCAGGAAGCAAAGCAGGAACAGCAGCGAAGACAAGGGCAGCAGCAATAAAAGATGGACCAATAACCCCATCATCAAGGAGACAGTCATGGCATTGACAGGCGTATTGCGCCCGGGGCACGTGGCATTGCGCGTGCTGGAACTTGAACCGGCGCTCAAGCACTACACCGAGGTACTCGGGCTGATCGAAACCGCGCGCGACGACAAGGGCCGCGTCTACCTGAAGGCCTGGGACGAGCACGATCACCATAGCGTGGTGCTGCGCGAGGCCGACAGCCCTGGCATGGACTACATGGGCTTTCGGGTGGATAGCGGCCGCACGCTGGAGCGGCTGGCGCAGGAGGTGGAGCAGTCCGGCCTGGCATCGGACTTCCAGTGGATTCCCGCCGGCGAGCATCCGCGCACCGGCGTGCGCTTTCGCTTCACCATTCCCACCGGGCATGCGATCGAACTCTTCGCCGACAAGGACAAGCTGGGCTGCATGACCGGCGACAGCAACCCGGACCCGTGGCCGGACGACCTGCGCGGCATGGCGCCCAGCCGCTTCGATCACTGCCTGCTGTATGGCGACGACCTGGATGGCACGGTCAAGCTGTTCCGCGACGTGCTTGGCTTCACGCTGGCCGAGGAAGTGGTCGCCGGCCCCGACAAGATGATGATCGGCGCCTTCCTGACTTGCTCCAACAAAGCGCATGACGTTGCCTTCATCCGGCATGCGGAGAAGAACAAGTTCCATCACGCCTCCTTCAACCTGGATAACTGGGGCGAAGTGCTGAAGGCCGCCGACATCATTTCCAAGAAGGACGTGTCGCTCGATATCGGGCCGACGCGGCATGGCATCACGCGCGGCGCGACGATCTACTTCTTCGATCCTTCGGGCAACCGGAATGAGGTCTTCTCTGGCGGCTATATCCACTATCCGGACAAGCCCACGATTACGTGGACGGACAACGAACTGGGCCGGGCGATCTTCTATCACGACCGCAAGCTGAATGAAGCGTTCCTGAGTGTGCTGACCTGATCGCCAGCGCGACGACTTCTCCGATGCCAAGTGTTTGCTCCCCTCTCCCACTGCGTGGGAGAGGGGAGCAAGGCGAAAAACAGCAAGGCAAAGCGGCACACCCTGCCGCAACCAGCGAGACAACATGAAAGACTTCAAGAACTTTATCAACGGCGAATGGGTGGCCACCAATCGCCAGTTCGACGACCGCAACCCGGTCGACAACAGCCTGATCGGGCATGTCCACGAGGCCGGGCAGGCCGAGGTCGATGCCGCCGTGGCCGCGGCAAAGCATGCGCTCAAGGGTCCCTGGGGCAAGATGACCGTGGCGCAACGCGTCGAGCTGCTGCATGCGGTGGCAGACGGCATCAACCGGCGCTTCGACGACTTCCTGCAAGCCGAGATCGCCGACACCGGCAAACCGCACTCCCTCGCCAGCCACATCGACATCCCGCGCGGCGCGGCCAACTTCAAGGTGTTCGCCGACCTGATCAAGAACGTGCCGACCGAGAGCTTCGCCATGGCTACCCCGGATGGCGGCGAGGCCATCAACTATGCGGTGCGCTCGCCGCGCGGCGTGATCGGCGTGGTGTGTCCGTGGAACCTGCCGCTGCTGCTGATGACCTGGAAGGTTGGCCCGGCGCTGGCTTGCGGCAACACGGTGGTGGTCAAGCCATCCGAGGAAACGCCGGCTACCGCCACGCTGCTTGGCGAGGTAATGAACGAGGCCGGCGTGCCGCCGGGCGTCTATAACGTTGTCCACGGTTTCGGGCCGGACTCCGCCGGCGCCTTCCTGACCGCGCATCCGGATGTGAACGGCATCACCTTCACTGGCGAGACCCGTACCGGGGAGGCCATCATGAAGGCCGCCGCCAATGGCGTGCGCCCGGTCTCGTTCGAATTGGGTGGCAAGAATGCCGGCATCGTCTTCGCCGATGCGGATTTCGACAAGGCGGTGGCCGGCATCACCCGCTCGGCCTTCGAGAACAGCGGGCAAGTCTGCCTGGGCACCGAGCGCGTCTATGTGCAGCGGCCGATCTTCGAGCGCTTCGTCACGGCGCTCAAGGCAAAGGCCGAGGGCTTGCGGGTAGGACTCCCGAACGACGAGGGCGTGAACATGGGCCCGCTGGTGTCGCTGGAGCATCGCGCCAAAGTGCTCTCCTACTACAAGAAGGCGGCAGACGCTGGCGCCACCGTG
>NZ_BAAILO010000491.1:7847-8429 GCF_054589115.1 Cupriavidus sp. 8B
GCTGGCCGGAGGCGCCTGGGTGCAGCCCACCATCTGGACCGGCCTGCCGGAGGACTCGGCGGTGATCCGCGAGGAGATCTTCGGCCCCTGCTGCCATATCGCGCCGTTCGATACCGAGGAAGAGGTGATCCGGCTTGCCAACGACACGCCTTATGGGCTGGCCGCCACCGTGTGGACGTCCGACCTCGGCACCGCCCACCGCATGGGTAGCGCCCTGGAGGTTGGCATCTGCTGGATCAACGCGTGGTTCCTGCGCGACCTGCGCACCGCCTTTGGCGGCGCCAAGCAATCCGGCATCGGCCGCGAGGGCGGGGTGCATTCGCTGGAGTTCTATACCGAACTGCGCAATGTGTGCGTGAAACTGTGAGGCAGGCCATGAAACCCGAACAAATCGTTGATATTGGTGCCAGCCTGCACCGGGCGCTTGATACACGGCAAGCCGTTGCGCCACTGACCGAGCGCTATCCCGAGTTGTCCATCGACGATGCCTACCGCATCCAGCTGGCCATGGTGCAGCACCGCCTGGATGCGGGCGAGCGCGTGATCGGCAAGAAGATCGGCGTGACCAGCCGGGTGGTGATG
>NZ_BAAILO010000492.1:0-267 GCF_054589115.1 Cupriavidus sp. 8B
TCACCCTCGACTACGAAGTCGGTCGCGCTCTGCTCGGTCTCCGGCATCTCCTGCGCGACCTGGCCCATCTTCCATGCAGCGGGAATCGAGAACTCGTTCGACGAGGACCCCCGCGAGCCATGTCGCAGGATAAAAAACGCCAACCCGTTCTGGGTTGGCGCTATGTTTGGAGCGTACTACTGGTATCAGAACTGGTTCATGGTGTTGTCTTTACCTGCCGCTTTCAGGGCTGCTTCGCCGCTGAAATACTCCTTGTGGTCGTCGCCG
>NZ_BAAILO010000493.1:0-439 GCF_054589115.1 Cupriavidus sp. 8B
ATCGCTGGCGGTTCCCTGACTGCCACGAAGTCCCGCACCTTCACGTTGGTACTGGCCACGGTGATGATCGAAGATCAGGGCGAGGCCGCGGCGCAATGATTCTCGACATCCACGGCAAAAAGCTGGTATTCGGCATGCAGTGGCGCACGCTGACCGGCAGCGGTGCGCCCGCGACGCTGGCGGCCAATATTGCGCGGGAGGTTAAAGCTGCGCGTATCTGGCACGAGGATCAGTCGCTGCACATGGGCTATCTGGACGCCGCGGACGGCCAGGCCAAGATCAAGGACAAGCTGTACTCAGGGGCCGCCACGCTGGCCCGCATCCCTGACGTCGTGCCCAATGCCTTCTTTGTGTTCCGCCTGGACGCGCCTAGCCAGCCACCTATCTATCTGGTCTGCGGCATCGTCAAAGGCCGCCCCCGCGTGGGCTTCGATCAGGT
>NZ_BAAILO010000494.1:0-503 GCF_054589115.1 Cupriavidus sp. 8B
ACCGCGGAGTTCTTGAAGATGTTCAGGAACTCCGAGGTCAGCGGCGGCACGATGACGCGGAACGCCATCGGCAGCAGCACGTGGCGGTAGGTCTGGGCCAGCGTGAAGCCCATCGCCAGGCCTGCATTCCGCTGGCCGGGGGGCAGCGAGTTGATCCCCGAGCGCACCTGCTCGCAAACCCGGGCCGCGGTAAAGGTGCCCAGGCAGAACATCGCCGCCAGGAATTGCTGGGCGAAGGGGTTCATCTGCTTGATGGCCTCGCCGCCGGGCAACAGCTCGGGCATGACAAAATACCAGATGAACAACTGCACCAGCAGCGGAATATTACGGAAGATCTCGACGTAGGTGGCGGCCAGGCCGGACAGCCACCTGTTGGGCACCGTGCGCAGTACGCCGAGTACCGAGCCGATGACGAGGGCGATGATCCACGACGAGAGCCCGAGTGCAATGGTGACCTTCAGGCCGGAAATCATCCAGTCCAGGTAGGTCTCGTTCTGGGCCGC
>NZ_BAAILO010000495.1:0-225 GCF_054589115.1 Cupriavidus sp. 8B
CCTGGTGGTCAGCGCGCTGGTGACAAGTGCTGACGGGCATGCAGAGCGCGAAGCCGCCAAGGTCATGGTCAACGACGCCCGGCAGGTGGTCGACGATGCGAACGTGGAAGTCACCGTGGGTGCGGACAAGGGGTATGACGCGGCCGAGTTCATTGAGGCTTGCCTTGAGATGAGGGTCACGCCCCACGTGGCGCAAAACACCTCCGGGCGACGCTCGGCGGTTCC
>NZ_BAAILO010000496.1:0-416 GCF_054589115.1 Cupriavidus sp. 8B
CTTCCCGCTCTATGGTTGATGTGCCGCCTATTTTTCACAATCCGGAAGCTGCGCGTCATTTCATCGATTTTTTGATGATTTGGCGCCCGTTTCTGGGCTCATTACCGCGATTACTGCAACTGCGGACGGATTTGTCCCAGCGAGCGCATGCGCACCAAGTTGTACGCGGCCATGCTCAACACAAACATCTGGTCAACTTTCTTCAGTCCGCGCACCATCACCTGACGCATGCGCCCCACGGTCTTGGCCCAGCCAAAGCCTTGTTCGATCAGCTTGCGCTTCTGCTGCGAAATGGCATAACCCCCGCTGCAGGCGATCTCATCCGGAACCGCCGAGCGTCGCCCGGAGGTGTTTTGCGCCACGTGGGGCGTGACCCTCATCTCAAGGCAAGCCTCAATGAACTCGGCCGCGTCATA
>NZ_BAAILO010000497.1:0-325 GCF_054589115.1 Cupriavidus sp. 8B
CTTCTTTGTGTTCCGCCTGGACGCGCCTAGCCAGCCACCTATCTATCTGGTCTGCGGCATCGTCAAAGGCCGCCCCCGCGTGGGCTTCGATCAGGTGGTGCACGACGAGAAGACGCTCGCCCAGCTTGCGGCCGATTTCCCGACGAAGTGCGACGGGGACTTCAAGCTGGTGGGCAACGCTCCGGAACTGATGGCCTTGTTGCCGACCGACCGCCGGATCACGCACCTGCCTTTTGCGCTGGAAGCGTTGGCCGCGCAAGCCGGCGCGGGAGCACTGCTGAAGAAGCCCGGTGCATCTTCCCAGCGCAAGCGGTTGCTTTTGCTC
>NZ_BAAILO010000498.1:0-586 GCF_054589115.1 Cupriavidus sp. 8B
GGCGGTCCAGCGGGCCTGCTCGCGGTGCAGCAGTTTGGCCTTCATCCGGCTGAAATCGAGAGCGTCAATCGCTTGCCACATATGCTTGACGGTTTGTTCCTGTGCTTTCATAACGTTGCTCCGATGGTTGACGACTGAGGTACGCACCAGGATGCGGAAGTAAGGCGCGTATTGATTGCGGTCCTGGATGCTGCGCGAGACCGTGTTCGGTATGACTGACCAGAAAGGCTGTGATGTCCTCGGCGGGGAGCGGCTGGCTAAAGTAATACCCTTGCACTTCATCACAACCTTCGCTGCGCAGAAAGTTGAGCTGCTGCGCGTTTTCGACGCCCTCCGCGACTACGTCCAGGTCAAGCCGATGCCCGAGGCCGATCACTGCACTCGCAATTTGCGTATCGCTGCGGCTTTCCGGCACATGGCGGATGAAGGTACGATCAATTTTCACGACATCGATCGGAAAGCGGCTCAGATAGGCCAGTGAAGAATATCCCGTGCCAAAATCGTCGATGGCCAGTCGCACACCCGTTCTCTTGAGTTTCGAGAGCCAGCGCGCTGCTTGCTCGGCATCCCGCATGACCAGGCTTTC
>NZ_BAAILO010000499.1:0-1206 GCF_054589115.1 Cupriavidus sp. 8B
GCCGGGTGTGCCCAAGGACAAGCTGGTCGTGCAGGTGGAAGGCGATATCCTGACCATCAAGGGCGAAGTCGTCCTGGATCAGCCGGAGGGCATGGAAGCCAGTTACGTGGAGGTTTCCCTGCCGCGTTACCGGCGCGTGTTCACGCTCTCCAAGGAACTCGATGCCGAGAAGGTGGTGGCCGAGTTCAACCACGGCGTGCTCAAGTTGCGCATCCCCAAAGCCGAATACGCGCAACCGAGCCGCATTGAGGTCAAGGTCGCGTGATGTAAGCCGAGCGGGCCTTGGGCATCGCCCATGGCTGCCCACACGTAGGCGGGCTGACATGAAACCGGAATCCTTGCAAGAGGGTTTCGGTTCCTTGTGAGACAACTTGGTCGAAGGCTGGCACCATCCGACGCAGACTGCTGCTGGCGCGCTGACCCGGTTCAACCCAAGTGAAGATGCCAATCTGCCCGGCAAGAGCGAAATCGAAAACAGCTTTTATCTGACGACCCAGGGCTGGGCCATGCGGGGTGGCGACGTATTCGAAGACGAAAAACGCAGTGCTCCGGGAGGTGCCTGCGGATGTCCCTTTTAAGCTGATTTTTATCTCCCTCCTTTTCGGCGGTGCGGGCCGCACGGTTCATATCGCATCACGTAGGGGATTGGATTCACTCGCCCGCTTCAAAACTGCTCGGCAATGATTGCAATATCCTATTTGTCAATTCAAGGATAAGAAATTCTGCATGGTGGATAGCGTCAAGCAGGATGTCCGGTTTACCGACAAACATCTTGGCTGGCGCATTGACTCATCAGAACTGCAACCCGTGCTGACCTGTTGCCTCACGTAGTTTGCTACCAGTCGGATTGTCCGGCGGGAGCAGCACAACGTGACGAGGCAAATCAGCATGACGACACGCAAGGAGTTGCTCGAAGCGCTGCGAGTGCGGTATCGCAGCGCGGCGTTCGGTGACCGGATCACGATTCTCGATGAGTTCGTGGCCCTGACTGGGTATCACCGCAAGCACGCCATCCGGCTGCTGCGGCAGCAGGTGGCGTCCGCGGCGACGAAGGCGACGCGCGACCGCGACCGGCTGTACGACGAGGCAGTTCGCCAGGCGTTGACGGTGTTGTGGGAAGCGGCCGACAGGGTCTGCGGCAAGCGCCTGAAGGCGTTGATCCCGACGTTGGTTGATGCCATGGAACGGCACGGCCATCTGGACCTG
>NZ_BAAILO010000500.1:0-37246 GCF_054589115.1 Cupriavidus sp. 8B
GCAGCTCTCGGATCGCGCGTTCACCTCGTATCGTCACCTGGTGTACGACACGCCTGGCTTCAAGGATTACTTCTTCGCCACCACGCCGATCACCGAAATCGCCGACCTCAACCTGGGTTCGCGCCCGGCCTCGCGCAAGCTGATGGACAAGAAGCAGCGCCGCATCGAAGACCTGCGCGCGATTCCCTGGGGCTTTTCCTGGGGCCAGTGCCGCCTGCTGCTGCCGGGCTGGTACGGCTTTGGCAGCGCGGTCAAGGCGCTGCTGGACGAGGCGCAGGACGAAAAGGCGCACAAGGCGGCCGTGGCCACGCTGCGCCGCATGGTCAAGACCTGGCCGTTCTTCTCCACGCTGCTGTCCAATATGGACATGGTGCTGGCCAAGACCGACCTCGCCGTGGCCTCGCGCTACGCGCAGTTGTGCGAAGACGCCGCGTTGCGCAAGACGGTGTTCGCGCGCATCAGCGCCGAGTGGCACCTGACGTGCGAGATGCTGGCCCTGATCACCGGCCGCCAGGAACGCCTCGCCGACAACCCGCTGCTGGCGCGCTCCATCAAGAACCGCTTCGCCTACCTGGATCCGCTCAACCACTTGCAGGTGGAATTGCTCAAGCGCTACCGCTCGGGCAAGGATGGCGACGATATCCGCGTGCGGCGTGGCATCCACCTGACCATCAACGGGGTGGCTGCAGGCTTGCGCAACAGCGGCTGACGCTGGCAGTGCAAAAAATCCGCCATGGTGGCTGGCACCATGGCGGGAGAACCCGCCCGGCCGGTGGGCCGGACGGCGCAGAGCGTTGCTCGCTAACTGTCCATATCGGCCGGCCCGGCGGAAACGGTAGTCATGCCGGGCATCCGGCTTCAGCCCACGAACGCACCCGGCACCGGGTCTTCGCCGAGGACCGAGAGCAGGATGGCCCAATGCATCGCCTCATCTCCCAAGATGCTGCCAGCCGCCTTGGTCAACTCGCGGTTATGGAAATTCGGCAACACGCCCAGGTAGGCCGCGGTGGCCCCTTTCTCCAGCCCCGCGGCAAAGCGCAGCACATCGGCCTGCGTCTTGAGCTGGTCGGTCGGGAAGCTGTACTCGGCCGGCTTCTTCGCCATGACCGGGCTGCCGCCCAGCTTGGACACCGTGCCCGCCAACACTTGCGCGTGCGCCTTGTGATGCGTCTGGAACTTGACCGCGGTATCCAGCACCGGCTTTTGCAGCAGGCCGCTTTCCGCGCCCACCTGATAAGCCGCGATGGCCTGGTACTCCAGCCCTAGGGCCACGTTGAGCATCGCGATGTCGTCCTTGGTGCTGCCGGACTGGACCTGCGCCCAGGCGGGCATCGACTCGCCCAGGCTCATCACCGCCAGCGATCCCAGCGCGAATAACCCGGGGACTTTGAGCAGGCCGCGCCGGCGCGCGTCCGGTGCAACGAGGATGCGGCTGTTCGTGTCCTCGGCGGCCTGACACTCCGTCTGCGCGGGCCTCGACTGCATGCGTTCCATGGTGTTCTCCTGTAGTGACGTAGATGGCGCCTTGCCGGGGCTGCGTTGGGCTGCAGCGCGGCGGCAATGGCGGCGCCTGTCCCATCTACGCGCCGGTCTGCCGATCGGATGCAGCGAACAGCGTGATGCCGCACGCATGCCAGGCCCAAGCCATGCCTATAATCCGGACACGTCACTTGCCTCTATTGCCTCTGCCTACCACGGATCCGCAACGGTGCCCTCCTCCGCCGACTCTTCCTTTGCCCCCAGGCCGGCCGACGCCGACCGGCTAGCGGCGTTGCTGCAGGGCGCGGCAATGGGCGACCGGCAGGCCTTGCGCCAGCTCTATGATCAAACCGCGACGAAACTGTTTGGGCTCGCGCTGCGTATCACCAACAGGCACGATTGGGCGGAGGATGTGGTGCAAGAGAGTTTCGTCAGCATCTGGCATCACGCCGGCGATTACCGGCCGCACCTGGCGGCCCCGATGACCTGGATGACCGCCATCGTGCGCAACCGGGCGCTGGACTGCCTGCGCCGGCAGGCGGCCGCGCGTGCCAGCCAGACGGTGGAACTGGACGACACACTCGGCGAGTGGCTGGCCGACGACGCGGCCGGCCCGGCGGAACTGGCGCTGGCCAGCCAGGAGGCGCGGGCGCTGAACCAGTGCCTGCAGCGGCTTGAGCAACCGCAGCGGCAAGCGATCTCGCTGGCTTACCTGAAGGACATGAGCCATAGCGAGTTGTCCGAGCAATTGCAGGTGCCGCTCGGCACCATCAAGTCATGGATACGGCGCGGGCTGGAACGCCTGCGCACGTGCCTGGAAAGCCTGTCATGAACCTCGGCCGCCACCCCGACCTGATCGACCGCCTCGCCGCGCAATACGCGCTGGGCGTGTTGCGCGGGGGCGCGCGCCGCCGGCTGGAGACGCTGGCGCGCGAGGAACCCGCGATCCGCGCCGCCATCAGCCACTGGCAGGCCCGGCTGGCCGGCCTTGCCGAGCTCCAGCCCGCCTCGGCGCCGGTGGAGAAGGTGTGGTGCGGCATCGAGCAGCGGCTGGGCTGGCAGGCCATGGATAAGGCAAACGCCACCGGCACTACCGGCGCGGCACCCGCGGGCTGGTGGCAACGCTGGTGGGCTGCCCCCGGCTTCTGGCGCGGCGCCACCATGGCAACAGCGGTGCTGGCAGCCGTCGCAATCGGCCTGAACGTGCGGATGGCCCGCCAGCTGGACACGGCCCCACTGGTCAACGCAGTGGCGGTGCTCAACGACGATCATGCCCAGGCCGCCGTACTTGTGACGTGGGATGCACGCTCGCAGGCACTCACTCTGCGCCGCCTGGATCACTTGCCGCTGAACGACGCGCAGGCGCTGCAGCTTTGGGCGCTGCCGGCCGGCGGCAAGCCGCAGTCGCTGGGCGTGATCGGGCACCAGCGCCACTTGCGCCTGGCGGTTGCCCAGGCTCTGGGCAAGGTGCCGGCACTGGCGATCAGCGTGGAGCCGCGCGGGGGCTCGCCCGATCCCAACGGCCCCACCGGGCCAGTGGTATTCAAGGGCCAGGTCATCGACAACACCTTATAGGCAAGGCTGGGAGGCCCGCCGACGCCCGCTAGCGTCTGCGAGGCGCCCGGCAGCGATATAATCGCGCTTTCCCCGATTTTTCTCGTTCGCCCCGCGGCCTGCCGCCGGCTTGCGAGCTAACCCAGCCTTACCGCCCATGACCTCCCAACTTGCCAAGAAAGGCGAAGCCTGGTCCGCCCGCTTCTCCGAACCGATGTCCGACCTGGTGAAGCGCTACACCGCTTCGGTGTTCTTCGACAAGCGCCTGGCTCTGTTCGACATCCAGGGTTCGCTGGCGCACGCCGCCATGCTGGCCAAGCAGGGAATCATCGCCGAGGCCGACCGCGCCGAGATCGAGCGCGGCATGACGCAGATCCGTGGCGAGATCGAGGCCGGCGGCTTCGAGTGGAAGCTCGACCTGGAAGATGTCCACCTGAATATCGAAGCACGCCTGACCGCGCTGGTCGGCGACGCCGGCAAGCGCCTGCACACCGGCCGCTCGCGCAACGACCAGGTCGCGACAGATATCCGCCTGTGGCTGCGCAGCGAGATCGACACCATCATCGGCCTGCTGGGCGCGCTGCGTGGTGCGCTGCTGGATCTGGCCGAGAAGAATGCCGATACCATCCTGCCGGGCTTCACCCACCTGCAGGTGGCACAGCCGGTCACCTTCGGCCATCACCTGCTGGCCTACGTGGAAATGTTCACGCGAGATGCCGAGCGCATGGCCGACTGCCGCCGCCGCGTCAACCGCCTGCCGCTGGGCGCCGCCGCGCTCGCCGGCACCAGCTACCCGATCGATCGTGAGTTCGTGGCGCAGCAGCTGGGCTTCGACGGCGTATGCCGCAACTCGCTGGACGCCGTCTCCGACCGCGACTTCGCCATCGAGTTCTGCGCCGCCGCCGCGCTGGTGATGACCCACATCTCGCGCTTCTCCGAGGAACTGGTGATCTGGATGAGCCCGCGCGTGGGCTTCATCGACATCGCCGACCGCTTCTGCACCGGCAGCTCGATCATGCCGCAGAAGAAAAACCCCGACGTGCCCGAGCTGGCGCGCGGCAAGACCGGCCGCGTCAACGGCCACCTGATCGGCCTGCTGACCCTGATGAAGGGCCAGCCGCTGGCCTACAACAAGGACAACCAGGAGGACAAGGAGCCGCTGTTCGACACGGTCGACACCGTGGCCGACACGCTGCGCATCTTCGCCGACATGGTGCCGGGCATTTCGGTCAAGCCGGATGCCATGCGTGCCGCCGCGCTGCAAGGCTACGCCACCGCCACCGACCTGGCCGACTACCTGGTCAAGCACGGCCTGCCCTTCCGCGATGCCCACGAAGCCGTGGCCCACGCGGTGCGCGCCTGCGACGACCGCCGCTGCGACCTGGCCGACCTCACCGTGGCCGAGCTGCGTGAAGTCACCGGCCTGGGCGACAAGGCCGCGCTGATCGGCGACGACGTGCACGCGGTGCTGACGCTGGAAGGCTCGGTCGCGGCACGCAACCATATCGGCGGCACCGCGCCGGCGCAGGTTCGCGCGGCCATTGCCGCGGCGCGCGCCACGCTTTAAACACAAGCTGCGGATTAAATGCAGCGCAGCATGCCGACGTAAGTTTCACGTAAGTTTTGTTTTGCGAGAAAGCCGCCAGGGCACATCCCTGGCGGCTTTTTTATTTACTTCCCGCTTTTTTGATTTTTGCGCAATGCGGTAGGTATTAGCCCCAAGCGCCGAAGCATTTTGTTGCAGATAAACTAATTGCCGCAAAAACAGGGGAGACAACCCATGTATTACTTGCTTGGTCTGTCACGACAGATCGACAGGTTGAATCAGCACACGGGCAGGCTTGCAAACATCATGATCCTGCTGTCGTGCCTGATCAGCGCAGGCAACGCCCTGCTGCGTTACGGCTTCAACCTTAGCGACAACTGGCCGCTCGAGCTGCAGTGGTATATGTTCGCCATCGCGGTGATGTTCGGTGCCTCCTACACCTTCCAGCGCAACGAGCATGTGCGCGTGGACCTGATCTACGGCAACGTATCGGAGCGCGCGCAACACTGGATCGACATCTTCGGGATCATCTTCTTCCTGCTGCCTTCGTGCGTGCTGTTTGCCTGGCTGTCATGGGATTCTCTGTTCCTGCCCTCGTGGCGCATCCTCGAGCAATCCGGTAACTCCGGCGGCCTGCCGCGTTACCCGATCAAGCTGGTGGTGCCCCTCGGCTTTGTCCTGCTGGGTCTGCAGGGCGTGTCCGAGCTGATCAAGCGCATTGCCGCCCTCAAGGGCCTGGTGCGCATCGAATCGAAATACGAGAGGCCGGTGCAATGATTCCATTGGAATATATGCCGCCGCTGATGTTCGGCGGCCTGGTGGTATTCATGCTGATCGGTTTTCCGGTCGCATTTTCGCTGTCCGCGGTGGGCCTTGCCTTCGGCATCCTGGCCATTCAGTTTGGCTACTTCCCGGTCAGCTTCCTGCAGGCGGTGCCCAGCCGCGTGTTCGGCAGCGTGCTGGCCAACGAGCTGCTGCTCGCCATCCCGTTCTTCACCTTCATGGGGGCGATACTGGAGAAGTGCGGGCTGGCCGAGGACATGCTGGACTCCATGGGCCAGTTGTTCGGCCCGGTGCGCGGCGGCCTGGGCTATTCGGTGATCATCGTGGGCTTCATCCTCGGCGCCATTACCGGCACCGTGGCGGCACAGGTGATCGCGATGGCGATGATCTCGCTGCCGGTAATGATGCGCTACCGCTACAACATGAAGTACGCCACGGGCGTGCTGGCGGCGTCGGGCACCATCACGCAGCTGGTGCCGCCATCGCTGGTGCTGGTGGTGCTGGCCGACCAGCTCAAGACGCCGATGGGCAGCGCCGACGTGGGCAGCATGTACCTGGGCGCCTGGGGCCCGTCGGTGATCCAGATCGCGCTGTTCGCGCTCTATACCTTCGTGCTGGCCCGCGTCAAGCCTGACTGGCTGCCGCCGGTGCCGGTGGAGGAGCGCACGCTGCGCGGCTGGCCGCTGTGGCGCAAGTGCCTGCGCGGCATCATTCCCTGCGCGGTGCTGATCTTCCTGGTGCTGGGCACCATCATGCTCGGCATTGCCACGCCGACCGAGTCCGGCGCCATGGGCGCGGTCGGCGCGCTGGTGCTGGCGGTGCTGCGCGACCCCGGCTTCGGCAAGCTCGACCGCACCGTCTACCGCATCGGCCTTGCCGCCACGGGCGTGGCCATCATCGCCGGCACCGTCGCGTTCGGCTCGCATGCCTTGCGCATTCCGCTGGCGGTGGTCTACCTCGTGATCACGTGGCTGCTGCTGCGCGCCGGGCAACTAACCGAGCTGCGCGGGCTGATCATCGAGGCTTACCAGTCCACGGCCCGCATCACCGCCATGGTGGTGTTCATCCTGATCGGCTCCACCTGCTTCTCGGTGGTGTTCCAGGGCGTGGATGGCGGTGCCTGGGTGGAACACATGTTCACCTCGCTGCCCGGCGGCTGGATCGGCTTCCTGCTGGTGGTCAACCTGTTCATCTTCTTCCTCGCCTTCTTCCTGGACTTCTTCGAGATCGCGTTCATCGTGGTCCCGATGCTCGCCCCCGTGGCGGTCAAGGTGCTGGCGCCGGTGGTCGCCGACTCGATGGGCGGCAATCCGGAAGCGGCAGCCACCGCGGCGCTGGTGTGGTTCGGCGTGATGCTGTGCGTGAACATGCAGACCTCCTTCATGCACCCGCCCTTCGGCTTCGCGCTGTTCTACCTGCGCGGCATTGCGCCCAAGGAAGTGAAGAGCTCCGACATCTACTGGGGCGCGCTGCCCTGGGTTGGCCTGCAGCTGATCATGGTCGCGCTGGTGATGTTCTGGCCGGGCATGGTGACGATGTTCCTCGACAAGGGCTCGTTGCACCATACCAATGCGGCGGAGGTCACGATTCCGCTGGGGGGTGAGAGCCCGGGCGGAGCGGCCTCGGTGCCAGCGCCTGGCGGGCGCAGTGGCGGTGGCACGCTGGAGCTGCCTTCGGCACCAGCAGAGAGCGAACCCGCTACGCCGCAGTTTGAGTTCGACAAGAAGAAGTAGCAGGGACGACCGCCGGCGGCTCTGGTTGCATTGAAAAAGGCCTCGGAACCCGAGGCCTTTTTTCGTTTTTCGTGGTTGCTCCGGACGTCAAGGCAGCAGCAGAATAGCGCCCGTGGTCGCGCGCGCCTCGGCCACCCGATGCGCCTCGGCAACCTGGTCCAGCGGGAAGCGCGCGCCAATGGCCGCCCGGATCGCGCCCTGCCCGATCGCCTGGAACACGTCCGCCGCGTTGGCGCGGAACGTCTGCGGATCGGCGTTGTGCGGGAACACCGACGGTCGCGTCAGGAACAGGCAACCCTTCTTGCTGAGCAGTTCCGGCTCGAACGCCGGCACCGGGCCCGAGGCTGCGCCATAGAGCGCCACCAGCCCGAATGGCGCCGCGCAGTCCAGCGAGCCCATGAAGGTATGCTTGCCCACCGAGTCATAGACCACGCGCGCCTTGCGCCCGTCCGTGGCAGCAATCACCTGCTCCACCCAGTCCGCCTGCGAATAGTTGATGGCGACATCGCACCCCGCCGCGCGGGCCACTTCGCACTTCTCGGCCGAGCCGGCGGTGCCGATCACGGTGGCGCCGAGCGCCTTGGCCCAGCTGCTGAGGATCTGCCCTACGCCGCCCGCGGCGGCATGCACCAGCACGATGTCGCCGGCTTGCACGGGATGTGTCTTGCGCACGAGGTATTGCGCGGTCATGGCCTTGAAGAAGATGGCCGCGGCGGTGAGGTCGTCAATGCTGTCGGGTAGCTTGACCAGCTTGTCGGCGGGCACATTGCGCCGGCTGGCATAGGCACCGATGCCCGCGTGCATGTAGACCACGCGATCGCCTTCGCGCAGGCCGGTCACGCCCTCGCCCACCGCTTCGACCACGCCGGCGGCTTCATGGCCCAGCCCGGTCGGCGACGGCAGCGGGTACTTGCCCGAGCGCTGGTAGACGTCGATGTAGTTGAAGCCGATGGCGGTCTGGCGCAACTGGACCTGACCGGCCGCCGGCGCGGGCAGCTCGGCACTCACCAGGCGCATCACTTCGGGGCCGCCGAACTCCGTCAATTCCACCGCACGTGCTGAAGCCATTGCCACTCCGTCGAGGTTGCATAGATTGGGAATGCCACTCTATCGCAATCTCGCGCGACGCGTCGGCCGTGCGCAAGGCATGGGCGAGCGCAGAAAAAAGGCCTCGCACGCGCGAGGCCCTTTTTTTCCTGCCGCCAGCCTGCGTTACTTCACGCAGTCGACGAAATACGCCTTGCCGCCACCTTCGACCTCTTCCTCGACCAGGCCGTGGATGTCGGTCTCGAAGCCAGGGAACAGCTTGTTGAACTCGCGCGCGAACTTGAGGTACTGCACGATGATGCGGTTGAAGCGCTCGCCCGGGATCAGCAGTGGAATGCCCGGCGGGTACGGCGTGAGCAGGATGGCGGTGACGCGGCCTTCCAGCTCGTCAACGGCCACGCGCTCGATTTCGCGGTGCGCCATCATGGCCCATGCGTCCGACGGCTTCATCGCCGGCTCCATGTCGGACAGGTACATCTCGGTGGTCACGCGGGCCACGTCGTTGGCCTTGTAGACGCTGTGGATCGCATCGCACAGGTCGCGCAGGCCGAGCTTCTCGTACTGCGGATGCTTGCCGACGAACTCCGGCAGCACGCGCCACAGCGGCTGGTTCTGGTCGTAGTCGTCCTTGAACTGCTGCAGCTCGGTCACCAGCGAGTTCCAGCGGCCCTTGGTGATGCCGATGGTAAACATGATGAAGAACGAGTACAGCCCGGTCTTCTCGATGATGATGCCGTGCTCGGCCAGGTACTTGGTGACGATGGCCGCGGGGATGCCGCGGTCGCTGAACTCGCCGTCCACATCCAGGCCCGGGGTGATGATGGTGGCCTTGATCGGGTCGAGCAGGTTGAAGCCATCGGCCAGGTCGCCGAAGCCGTGCCAGCGCTCGTTGGCCTTGAGCATCCACTCTTCGCGGTCGCCGATGTCGTCCTCGACCAGCGCCTCGGGGCCCCACACCTTGAACCACCAGTCGCCGTTGTTGCCGGCATCGTAGTCGCCTTCCACCTTGCGCATGGCGCGGCGGAAGTCCATCGCTTCCTGGATGCTTTCTTCCACCAGCGCGGTGCCGCCCGGGGCTTCCATCATCGCCGCCGCCACGTCGCACGAGGCGATGATCGAGTACTGCGGGCTGGTGGACGTGTGCATCAGGTACGCCTCGTTGAACCGGTAGCGGTCCAGCTTGCGCGTGTCCGAATCCTGCACGAGGATCTGCGAGGCCTGCGACAAGCCGGCCAGCAGCTTGTGCGTGGATTGCGTGGCGAACACCAGCGCGTCCTTGCTGCGCGGGCGGTCTTTGCCGATCGCGTGCATGTTGTGATAGAAATCGTGGAATGCCGCGTGCGGCAGCCAGGCTTCATCGAAATGCAGCGTATCGATCTCGGTGGCCAGCATCTCCTTGATCTGCTCGGCGTTGTACAGCACGCCGTCGTAGGTGCCCTGGGTGATGGTCAGGATGCGCGGCTTCTGGTTCTTGGCCTGGCTAGCAAACGGGTGCGCGGCAATCTTGCGGCGGATGGTCTCGGGATCGAACTCGCTCTTCGGGATCGGGCCGATGATGCCGTAGTGGTTGCGCGTGGGCATCAGGAACACGGGGATCGCGCCCGTCATCATGATCGCGTGCAGGATCGACTTGTGGCAGTTGCGGTCCACCACCACGATGTCGCCCGGCGCCACGTTGGCATGCCACACCATCTTGTTCGAGGTGGACGTGCCGTTGGTGACGAAATACATGTGGTCGGAGTTGAAGATGCGCGCGGCATTGCGCTCCGAGGCCGCCACCGGGCCGGTGTGGTCGAGCAGCTGGCCGAGTTCATCGACAGCGTTGCAGACGTCGGCGCGCAGCATGTTCTCGCCGAAGAACTGGTGGAACACCTGGCCGACCGGGCTCTTCAGGAACGCCACGCCGCCGGAGTGGCCGGGGCAGTGCCACGAGTAGGAGCTGTCCTGCGCGTAGGCGATCAGCGCCTTGAAGAACGGCGGCGCCAGCGAGTCCAGGTAGACCCGGGCTTCGCGGATGATGTGGCGCGCGACGAATTCCGGCGTGTCCTCGAACATGTGGATGAAGCCGTGCAGCTCGCGCAGGATATCGTTGGGGATATGCCGCGAGGTACGCGTCTCGCCGTACAGGAAGATGGGCAGGTCGGTGTTGCGGCGGCGCACTTCGTTGACGAAGGCGCGCAGCTTCTCGATGGCCGCCGCTTCGGGCCGGTCGTCTTCGCTGACGAACTCGTCGTCGTCGATCGACACGATGAACGAGGAGGCGCGGCTGGACTGCTGGGCGAAGGAGGTCAGGTCGCCATAGCTGGTCAGGCCCATCACCTCCATGCCTTCTTGCTCGATGGCCTGCGCCAGCGCGCGGATGCCCGAGCCGGAAATGTTCTCGGAGCGGAAGTCTTCATCGATGATGATGACGGGGAAGCGGAATTTCATGTGGCATCCTTGGACGGCAAGAAGGACTTGAGCCACATGGCCCGGGGACTCATCCCCCTGGGTCGGCATGTGGCTCGACGTTCAGGCTTGGCGCGCGGCCCCGGGGTTCCCCGTAATACCGCAACGCGCGCATTGTATGCGATCAGGTCTTCGGCAGTGTGACACCCTGCTGGCCCTGGTACTTGCCACCGCGATCGCGGTAGGAAGTCTCGCAGATTTCGTCGCTCTCGAAGAACAGCACCTGGGCGCAGCCTTCGCCAGCGTAGATCTTGGCAGGCAGCGGCGTGGTGTTCGAAAACTCCAGCGTCACGTAGCCTTCCCACTCCGGCTCGAACGGCGTCACGTTGACGATGATGCCGCAGCGCGCATAGGTGCTCTTGCCCAGGCAGATGGTCAGCACGCTGCGCGGGATGCGGAAATACTCCATCGTGCGGGCCAGCGCGAAGGAGTTCGGCGGGATGATGCAGACATCGCCCTTGAAGTCGACAAAGGACTTCTCGTCGAAGTTCTTCGGATCGACGATGGTGCTGTTGATATTGGTGAAGATCTTGAATTCGTCGGCGCAGCGGATATCGTAGCCGTAGCTCGAGGTGCCGTACGAAACGATCTTGCGGCCGTCTTCCTCCCGTACCTGGCCGGGCTCGAAGGGCTCGATCATGCCGTGCTGTTCCGCCATGCGGCGGATCCACTTATCGGATTTGATGCTCATAGGGGTATCGGGATGAACAAATGAGGGCAGGCTCGGGCGCGGTCCATGCTGACCGGGAACGCTGCTCGCATTTGCTCACAGGCGCGCCGGACCTGCCGGGGCCTTGCGATGGGCCGCATTGTACAACCAAAATCCGGCATCCCCGCCGAAATGGCAGGCCTGCGCCAGGACAGGCGATCCGCCGCGTGGCTTCAGGCCGTGGCTGGCTCGGGCAACTGGTGGCGGAAGCGTTCGCGGCCGGTATAGAGCAGGAAGTGCCGCCCGGTGCACCGGGCAAAGAGAGCCAGGTTGACGCGCTGGGCCATCTGGTAGCCCATCTGCGTGACACCCGAGCGCGACAGCAGGAAGGGGATGCCCATCTGGGCGCCCTTGATCACCATCTCCGAGGTCAGCCGCCCGGTGGTGTAGAACACCTTGTCGGCGCCGCTCATGCCTTCCAGCCACATCAGGCCCGCGATGGCATCCACGGCGTTGTGCCGGCCCACATCCTCGATGAACATCAGCAGCTCGCGCCCGCGGAACAGCGCGCAGCCATGCACGGAGCCGGCCTGCTTGTAGACCGACTGCTGCAGCCGGATGGTATCGACGATGCCGTAGAGCGTTTCCTGGTCCAGGGTAGCGTCGTGCGGCAACCGGATGTTGTCGACTTCGTCCAGCAGCGAGCCAAACACGGTGCCCTGGCCGCAGCCGGTGGTCACCACCCGGCGCGCCGTACGCTCCTCGATGCGGTCCACGCCCGTGCGGGTCGTGACGGCGGCGGATTCGGTCTCCCAGTCGACCTGGATCGCGGCGATATCCTCGACCGACTCGACCAGGCGCTGGTTGCGCAAGTAACCCAGCACCAGGGCCTCGGGCGCCCCGCCCAGCGTCATCAGCGTTACCAGCTCGCGCTTGTCGAGGTAGACCGTCAGCGGGCGCTCGCCGGGCAGGAAGGCCTGCCGCACGCGCCCCTGCTCGTCGACCACCTCGACCTCTTCGATCAGGGGGACGGACGCGTGGGTCATTTCGGGGCGCAGGGGCATGGGATGGAGAAGGTGAATGGCGGACGCGCACCGGACGCCGCCGGCCCGCGCTGCCCCGTCCGTCAGGACTTGGCGATCACGCCGCAGGCGATGCGGCCGCCGGAGTTGCCGGTGGGCTGGGTCTTGTAGTCGTCCGGATCCTTGTGGACGACCACGGCGCGGCCCACCACGCTGGTGGGGCCGGGGGCCACGGTCACGCCGGTCAGCTCGAAGCTGGCCTGGGCGCGCCCGGTGGCGTCGGCCTTGAGGTTGTTGATATCGCCGGCATGGTGGTCGGGCATCGACATCGAGCCGTGCGGCTTTCCGGTCGGGTTGAAGTGGCCGCCGGCGCTCATGGCGTCGGGGGCCGAGCAGTCTCCCGTCTCGTGCACGTGGAAGCCGTGCTCGGTATTGGGCGGCAGGCCGGTTACGTCGGCCTTGACCAGCACCGTGGCGCCACGTTGGGTGAAGGTGATGCTGCCCTGCGTCGCGGTGCCGCTCTTGGACGCCAGCGCCGCGACAGCGGTATCGGAACTGCCCGTTCCCATACCCCCGCAGCCGGCCAGAGTGCCTGCCAGGGTGCCCGCTACCGCCAGACCGAAAAGTACACGTACATGCTTCATGCCGAATCTCCTCTCACGGTGATGTCCGGGGCGATTGTACCGCTCCCGTGCCCGGCGCTGCGGCCGGTTTGTGATCCGAAGGCGCGGCGATAGGTGCGGTGGAAGGCCCTCCCGCAATGCTTGCGGCGCCTTGCGCGGCCGGCGCTTGCGCCACGAACGGGCCCGGATCGACGCACGGCGCACCCGTGGCAGCCGCTGGCACCTCCTTGCCTTTGGCTTTCATGTCGCTGTAGTAGCGCGCCGCCACCTTGTCTTGCGCTCGGCAAAGCTGATAAGCGGCCACCTTGTCGGCCCAGCCGGCGCGCGCCTTGGCCTCGTCGGCTTTGAGCTTTTGCGCCTCGCTGGGCGGCGGCAGCTTGGCCAGGGCGCCCGTGGTGCCAAGGGCCAGGGCGAGCACCAGCAGGATGCGGTTCATGGATCGGGCTCCTCGTTGGGGAATGGCCGTGCGCGCTCAGACTTCGCCCGGGCTGGCCCGGCCGCCGGCGCGCCTGCCGGGTTCTGGCTCGGCCGCGCGCTGCACCGGGATCTTGCCGGACTTGATATCGTCGTACCAGAGCTCGTGGTGCTCCTTGGCCCAGGCTTCGTCGACCCAGCCGTCGCGCATGGCGCGGTAGGCCCCTTCCATGCCGATGGTGCCCATGTAGATATGGCCGCAGGCCATGGCGATCATCAGCACTGCCGCTATGCCATGGATCACGTTGGCGATCTGCATGGTGGCGCGGTAGAAATCCATGCCGGGCACGATCATGTCGAGCACCCAGCCGGAGGCTGACAGGATCAGGCCGAACAGCACCAGCCCGCCCCAGAACCAGGCCTTCTCGCCGGCATTGAAGCGCCCGCTGGGCACATGCTTGCCGGAAACCAGCCCGCCCACCTTGGTGATCCACTGCCAGTCCTCGCGGGCAGGCAGGTTGTCGCGCACGAAGAGTACAAAGCCGACGATCACCGCCAGGGTGAAGACCGGCCCGACGATGTTGTGCACGTTCTTCAGCAGGTAGGTCAGCCAGCCGAACAGCGTGTGGCCCATCAGCGGCAACAGGAAATGCTTGCCGAACAGCATGACGATGCCCGACACCGCCAGCGTCACGAAGGCGATCGCCATGGTCCAGTGCACCATGCGCTCCAGCGGCGTAAAACGCTGGATCATGCGCCCGGTGCGCGGTGTCTTGAGGGGAATGGTGCCACGCCAGAAAAAGAAGGCCAGGATCGCCGCAGGCACCAGCACCACCAGCCAGCCGCCCCAGACCGTGATCACGCCGTTGCGAAACAGCCGCCACCGCTGGCCGGTGCGCTGGATCAGCACGCCGGCTTCCTTGGCGGGCAGGCTGCTGTAGTGCGCCTGGTCGGAATTGGCTTCGCGCCAGACCGGCGCGTTATTGCCGGGCTGCGACTGCGTGCGCGCCTGCTGGGACTGCGCCTCGGCGGCGATGTCGCGGCGCGGCACGTTGAAGATGTTCTCCGAGGCGATGCCCGCAAAGGGCTGCGCCGGGTGCGTGGCCGGATTGTTGGCATCGGCAGGCGCGCCGGCGGCCTGTGCGGCGGATGCGCCGCCCGGGGACGGCGCTTGGGCCTGGGCCTGCGCGGCCCCGAGCGGCGCCAGCATGGCCAGCGCGCAGGCCACCCCCGCCAGGTAGCGGAACCAGCCAGGATTGAGCGTCGGCTTCATATGCCCTCCATCGGGTCGGCCAGGGTTGGCCCCGGGGTGCGCGGCGCCGGGGTCATGGCGTGCGGTTGTATTCGTTCTGTTTCTGGTTGCGCTCGCGGATCTGGTTCTGCCAGCTGGTCTTGTCGCCTGGCGTCCAGCCCTTGGCTACGAAGGGATCGCCCGGCGCGCCCTCGTAGGCCGGCGCGTCGGATTTCTTATGCGCCGCCGTGGCGGTCTGGGCGCGCTCGCCGCACGCGGCCAGCGCGGTGCAGCCGGCGGCCAGCAAGATCAGCAGCAGGCGGGTCATGATGGTTGCGCTCCTGAAGCGGGTGGCGCGGCGGCCGGCGCCGCGGGCGCAGCCGTGGCGCCTTGCGCGGCTCCCTTGTTGCCGTAGGCCGTGCCCCAGCCGAACACATCGCCGCCCTTGCCGCGCTTGATCACGCGGTTGCGCAGGATGTCGGCAATCACGTCACCGTCCCCGCCCAGCAGCGCCTTGGTCGAGCACATTTCCGCACACAGCGGCAACTTGCCTTCGGCCAGCCGGTTGCGGCCGTATTTCTCGAATTCTTCGTCGCTGCCGTTTTTCTCCGGCCCGCCGGCGCAGAAGGTGCACTTGTCCATCTTGCCGCGCACGCCGAAGGTCCCGGCGCTGGGGAACTGGGGCGCGCCGAACGGGCAGGCGTAGGAGCAGTAGCCGCAGCCGATGCAGACGTCCTTGTCGTGCAGCACCACGCCGTCTTCGGTGCGGTAGAAGCAATCGACCGGGCAAACCGCCATGCAGGGCGCGTCCGAGCAGTGCATGCAGGCCACCGAGATTGATTTCTCGGCGCCGACGATGCCGTCGTTGATGGTCACCACGCGGCGCCGGTTGACGCCCCACGGCACCTCGTGCTCGTTCTTGCAGGCGGTGACGCAGCTATTGCACTCGATGCAACGCTCGGCGTCACAGATGAATTTCATGCGTGCCATGGTCGTTCCTTGCCCTTGATCTCACACTGTCTCTGCATCAGGTCTGCATCAGGTCTGCATCAGGTCTGCATCAGGTCTGCATCAGGCGAACCGTTCGATCTGGCAGATCGTGGTCTTGGTTTCCTGCATCATCGTCACCGCGTCATAGCCGTAGGTGGTGGCCGTGTTGACGGCCTCGCCGCGCACGATCGGCATCGCGCCCTCCGGGTAGTAATCCTTGAGGTCCTTGCCCTGCCACCAGCCCGAGAAGTGGAACGGGATAAAGGCGGTATCCACGCCGACGCGCTCGGTCACCAGGGCACGCACCTTGATGTGCGCGCCGGTGGGCGTCCTGACCCAGCAGAAGTCGCCGTTGCGGATGCCGCGATCGGAGGCCGCACGCGGGTTGATCTCGACGAAGTTCTCCTGCTGCAACTCGGCCAGCCACGGGTTGGACCGCGTTTCCTCGCCTCCGCCCTCGTATTCGACCAGGCGGCCAGAGGTGAGGATGATCGGGAATTTCTCATAGAGCTTGTTCTCGATGTTGCGCTGCTGCAGCGATTTGTATAGCGTGGGCAACCGCCAGAACGCCATCTTGTCGTCGTGCGTGGGGTACTTGGCAACCATGTCTGGCCGGATGGAATACAGCGGCTCGCGGTGCTGCGGGATCGGGTCGGGGAAGTTCCACACCACGGCGCGGGCCTTGGCGTTGCCAAAGGGATGGCAGCCATGGTTCTTCATCACCACGCGCTGGATGCCGCCGGACAAGTCCGTCTTCCAGTTCTTGCCCTCGGCCTTCTGCTTCTCGGCGTCCGTCAGCTCATCCCACCAGCCCAGCTTTTTCAGCAGCACGTGATCGAACTCGGGATAGCCGGTGGTAATATCCGCGCCCTTTGAGTACGAGCCGTCCTCGGCCAGCAGGCTGACGCCGTCACGCTCCACGCCGAAGTTGGCGCGGAAGTTGCCGCCGCCGTCCATCACGTGGCGGCTGGTGTCGTACAGGTTGGGCGAGCCCGGGTGCTTGAGTTCCGGCGTGCCATAGCACGGCCACGGCAGGCCGAAGTAATCGCCTGTCAGGTCGTAGCCGGTCAACGGATCCTTGCCGCCGAGGCAGCGCAGCGTGCGCACGTCGAACTTCTCCATATTGCGCATATGGGACTTGAGCCGCTCAGGAGATTGCCCGGTGTAGCCGATGGTCCAGTTGCTGGCGTTGATCTCGCGCAGGATGGACTCGGGCTCGGGCTCCATCCAGGTACGGCCCGCGCGCTTGACCTCCAGAAGCTTGTAGTTCTTCGACAGCTCCTTGCCAAAGCCCAGGCGCTCCGCGAAGGCCTGCATGATGGTGTGGTCCGGCATCGATTCGAAGAGCGGCTCGATCACCTTCTCGCGCCATTGCAGCGAGCGGTTGGAAGCCGTGCAGGTGCCGGAGGTCTCGAACTGCGTGCACGCCGGCAGCAGGTAGACCGCGCGCTTCGGGTTGATGGTGTCGCCCTGCGCCGGCGGCATGTTGGCCATTGCCGCGGTGGCCGACGGATAAGGGTCGATCACCACCAGAAGGTCAAGCTTGTCCAGCGCCTTCTTCATCTCCAGGCCGCGCGTCTGCGAGTTGGGCGCGTGGCCCCAGAAGAACACGCCGCGGACGTTGTTGTCCTGGTCGATCAGCTCAGGCTTCTCGGTAACGATATCGATCCAGCGCGACACCGTGGTGCCGGACTTTTCCATCATCGCCTGAGAGGCGTATTGCTTCTTGATCCATTCGTAGTCGACACCCCACACCGCGGCATAGTGCTTCCACGCGCCGGTGGCGAGGCCATAGTAGCCTGGGAGCGAGTCAGGGTTGGGGCCCACGTCGGTAGCGCCCTGCACGTTGTCGTGGCCGCGGAAGATGTTGGCGCCGCCGCCCGACACGCCAATATTGCCCAGCGCCAGTTGCACGATGCAGGAGGCGCGCACGATGGCGTTGCCGATGGTGTGCTGGGTCTGGCCCATGCACCACACCAGCGTGCTGGGGCGGTTCTTGGCCATGATCTCGGCGACCATGTAGACCTCGGCCTCGGGCACGCCGCAGACTTCCTCCACCTTGTCCGGCGTCCACTTGGCGAGAACCTCCTCCTTGACCTTGTCCATGCCGTAGACGCGGTCGTTCAGGAACTTCTGGTCTTCCCAGCCGTTCTTGAAGATGTGGTACAGCATGCCGAACAGGAAGGCGATGTCGGTGCCCGAGCGGACCCGCACGTAATGGTCGGACTTGGCTGCCGTGCGGGTGTAACGCGGATCGACCACGATCACCTTGCAGCCGTTTTCCTTGGCATGCAGCAGGTGCAGCATCGAAACCGGGTGCGCCTCGGCCGCGTTGGAGCCGATATACAGCGCCGCGCGGGCGTTCTGCATATCGTTGTACGAGTTGGTCATCGCACCGTAGCCCCAGGTATTGGCCACGCCGGCCACCGTGGTGGAGTGGCAGATACGTGCCTGGTGGTCGGTGTTGTTGGTGCCGAAGAACGACACCCACTTGCGCAGCAGGTAGGAGCCCTCATTGCTGTGCTTGGAGGAGCCGACGAAGAACATCGAATCCGGGCCGGTCTGCTGGCGGATCTCCTTCATCCTGGCGGTGATCTCGTCGAGCGCCTGGTCCCAGCTGATGCGCTGGTACTTGCCGTTTACCAGCTTCATCGGGTACTTCAGGCGGTACTCGCCGTGGCCGTGCTCGCGCAGCGCGGCGCCCTTGGCGCAGTGCGCGCCCATGTTGATCGGCGAATCGAAGACCGGCTCCTGGCGGATCCACACGCCGTTCTGCACCACCGCATCCACCGCGCAGCCCACCGAACAATGGCCGCAGACGGTGCGGCGCACCACGATATTGTTCTTGCCCTCGCCGCCGCTCGCGGCGCTCCCTGCATCTGCGGCATCCGCCCGGCGTAATAGCATCAACTGCGAGGCCGCCAGCCCCGCGCCTACCCCGATACCGGAACGCTTGAGGAAGCTGCGGCGGTCCATGGTGGGCATCGCGCCGGCCAGGCCGGCGGCCAGGCGCTCGGAGAGCCGGCCGGTGGCATGCCCGGCCACCGTGCTAGCCAGTTGCGAAGATGCGCTACCCTGCGCCGCGCGTTTGCGGGTCAAGATCATGTATCACCCCTGGATGGAAACGAGGTCAAGCGAGGCGCGCGGCAGGCGCGACGCGGCTCACACCAGCGTTGTCCGGTAGTACTTGCGAATATGTTCGGTAACCCGGTAGCCGTCGTTGTCGCTGGGCGTGACATCCGGAATGGCCGAGGTTATGGCCGCATTGGGCACGGCGGGACCGCGCGAGGTCAGCGCGGCGGCGGCGCCGGCAGCGGCAACGACACCTGCGCCGGCAAGGAAAGTACGGCGTGCGACCCTGTGCTGCTCGTCCTTCATGGGAACTCCTTGGCAAAGAGAGACCAGTTGCCAAACAAGTTATGTAGTCTTTTGCTTATATTAGATTGATATGTGTCGAAAGACCATGCCATGCGCGGGTTTCTACTGACGCCGGCGCTTGAAAAGTGCCATGCATGGAACGTTTGGAACAAGGCCTGAGACGGATTGCGCGCCCGCTTCCGGCCATCTGCGTTGAAGGCTCAATGCATATCAAGCGCGATCGCCTCGACCGCCATGAAGGCTTTCAGCAAAACGGCCACCTGTACGTAAAAACGGGCTTGCGGATGGGCCGCCATGGCATCGCATAGCGTGTCCACCCATGGCTGCAGATGGCGCGAAAAGAAGTGCTGCTGCTCGGCAAGATTGGCAATGCCCGCATCCTCGCCCGCGACCAGGAAGCGCATCACCTCGCACAGCGTGGCGATATGGTCCTCGGTCTCGCTGACATTGTCCTGGCGCACCAGGCCATAGCGCGCCAGGTCGTCGCGCAGCGCCACCACAGGGCGTTCGTTGAGGAAGCCGGTCTGGTAGTAGGAGCCGTAGAGAAGGACTTCCGGCTTGCCCACGCCGATGAACAATTGCTGGTACTCATCGGCAGTCTCGGCGGCCGTGGCGATCGATGCTGCGTCGCACAAACCATTCCAGGCTTCGCCCAGCGTGGTCGCGGCGTCTTCGCCGATGGCACGGTTGGCGGCGATATGGTGCAGCAGCGCGGCATCAGGCGCGCGATACAACAGGGTGGCCAGCAGGCCGTAGAGGTCCGCGCGGGCGGTGTCCTCGGCATTGGCCGTGGCTTCGGTAACCGGGGGAATCAGCTGGATAGGCTGGAAATCAGTCATTTCGTGATGGTTCTCAAGGGTACCGGAAGATCGGAGTTCCGGATTCGGCCGGCGCAAGCTGCCTTGCCGCGCACGCGGCAAGGCAGCTTGCGTCCCACAGGGCTTGGCTACTGCACGGCGGTGCCGCTGGAGGCGCCGCTGCTCTTTTCCATCATATCCACCACGCGGCAATCGCCGCACATCTTCAGGCGCTCGGCGGCCTCGCCGGCAAACGCCGGGTGGTCCGCCAGACGGGCCAGCATGGCATGCACCATCTGGGCGGTGCCAAACGGCTTGGCGCAGCGGATGCAATGGAAGGGCTGGGTCTCGGCCAGCGTCACGGTGCGGCGCGCGTCTTCGCCGGTGAGCAGCCGCGGCACCAGGGTGATGGCATCTTCCGGGCAGGTGGTCTCGCACAGGCCGCACTGTACGCAGTTGCGCTCCAGGAAGCCAAGCACCGGACGCTCGGGGTTATCGCGCAGGGCCTGCGAGGGACAAGCACCGACGCAGGCCATGCACAGGGTGCAGCGCCCGGTATCCACCGCCACCGCGCCCAGCGGCGCGCCGGCCGGCAGCGGCACGCTGGCCTGCGGGCGCGGCGCGTTGCGCACCAGGTGATCCAGCGCGAAATCCAGCGTCTCGCGCTTGGCGGCCGCGGCGTGAAAGGCCGCCGGGGGGAACGCTGCGCGGCCAGCGCCGGGCGCGCTCAATGGCGCCAGTTGCGCGTCCAGCGTGGCGGCATCGGGGCCATCCACCAGCGACAGGTATTCGCCATCGTAGCCAAGCCCTGCCAGGATGGCCTGCCCCACTGCCATCTGCCCGGCCAGCGCCGTGCGATATTGCGGCGCTTCGTCGCCCGTGAGCATCACGGCGACACGGCTGGCGCCCCAGCAAATGGCCGACAGCCACAGCTCGAGTCCGCTCGCGGCCGGGTGGAACAGGCCAACTGGAATCACATTGGGCGGCACGCCGCGCGCCTGGCCCGCGCGCGCGGCGCGGCCCAGCGCCAGGATGGGCGCATTGCCGTATTCCTCGCCGTGCAGCAGCAGCACCGCATCGCGGCCGCCCGCCGCGCGGTAGGCCGAGACCAGGGTGCGCAGGCGCTCGCCGAGGTAGTCCGGCTTGGGATAGGCGTAGCTGATGGCGCCGGTCGGGCACACCGTGGTGCAGGCGCCGCAGCCCATGCACAGGTTTGGCGTGACCTCGATACGGCCGCGCCCGTCATGCCACTGCGAGCGGATCGCCTGGGTGGAGCAGATATCGATGCAGGCCGTGCAGCCGGTGATCTTATTGCGGCCGTGCGCGCAGATCTTCTCCTTGTACTGGAAGAACTTCGGCTTCTCGAACTCGCCCACCATCTGGACCAGGGCCAGTGCCTGCGAGTGCTGGCGCAGCGCATCCGCGCCGGCGTACAGGTAGCCCTGCGGCGGCGAGTGCATGGTGAAGGCCGGCGTATCGGCCAGGTCGAAAATCAGGTCGAAGTGCTCGGTGGCGGTCTTGAGCGGGCGCTCGAAATCGATCGCGGCGGCCGCACCGCAAGCCTTCACGCAGGCGCGGTGGGAGCGGCAGCGGTCCAGGTCGATCTGGTAGCTGAAATCGATGGCGTCTTCGGGGCAGGCCTCGATGCAGGCGTTGCAGCGTGTGCAGAGATCGAGATCGATCGGGTTGCCGCGCCCGGCGCCGGTCTCCCAGCTTGCCTCGAAGGCGCCAAGCCAGCCGCCCAGCTTGACCAGTTTGCCGCTGTGCACCGGGAAGGCCCGTGAGGCAGGCGGGGTGGCTGCACCCATGGCCTCGCCGGCGCCGCTCAGCAGCACCGACACGTCCAGGCCGGATTCGGCGAGCTTGCCGGCCCAGGTCATGGCGCGCGAAGCAGGCCCGAGGATCAGCACGGCGCCGCCCGAGTGGTAGTCCACCACGGGTACCGGCTCCGGATCGGGCAGCGCGGCGGCGGCCAGCAGCGCGGCGATCTTGGCGTTGACGGTCTTGGGATCGCGGCGCGCTCCCTGCGACCAGCCGCCGGTTTCCCGGATATTGACGAAACGCACCGGCGCCGTCATGGTGCCATCGGCCTGGCGCCGGGCAGCCTCCTCGGTAAACAGTGCGCGCTCCTGCGTACAGGCCACGATGACGTCGTCCGTGCCGTCGAGCGCGGCGGTAAAGTCGCCGATCTCGCGGCGGCACAGCAGATGGTGGACCTTGAGCGGTGGGCTGGTGCCTTCTGCCGGGGTCGAACCCTTACCCGACAAGGCCGCCCCGTCAAGCGGCATGGTGTCGTTGCAATTGCAAATCAGCGTCGGCATGGCGAATGCGGCTGGCCGGCCTGGATGCCCCTTTTTTAAGGAGTCTTGCGGCTGGCGAATTGTGGGGGGAAGCCCATTGTAGGCCCCCGCGCCGGCAGCGGCTACGCGTGTTTGCCTGGGGCCGAATCGTCAGGCTGGCGCGCCATGCCGGGTAAATCGGGATCGGCGGCAACTGGCGCGTGCGGCTGCATTTCAGGCGGCACGGCGTGCGAGGACTCCAGCGCCGCGGGCTGGTCCGAGGTTGGCTGCTCCGCATGCTGCACCGCCGCGGCGGGCGCATCCACCGCCTGTGCTGCCGCGCGCGCGGCAGCCAGTTCGTCGTCGGTCGGCGCGAACAGGCCCAGCGTCTCGGACTGGCGCATGCGCCGCAGCACGTCGAGGGGAATCGGGTCGGGCTTGCCGTAGTCGTCGATATAGGTGTCGAGCCCGTCCATCACATTGAAATGCGGATCGGCAAACAGGGTCTTGAGCGCGGCGCGCTTGACGGTTTCGTCTACGCCGCGCGCCACGAAGCGCGCAATACTGTCGCCCGGCTGCAGCAAGGCGGCGTCGGCGAGCGTGGGGAGTGGCTCCGCCGGCGGGGCTGGTTCCGCCTGCCGCTGGACAACGGGCACAGGCGGATCAGCCGGCACGGGTGGCGCCGGCTCGGGCGCAAGCGGCTGCCCTTCACGCGCCGCGGCCTTGCGGCGGGACCAGCGCGACAGGAAGGAAGCATCGCTCATATCGGACCTGCCTGCATCAGTTGCGCGCCCGGTCCTGCGGCGCCTTGAACGATTCCGGGCGGCGGCGTTTCTTGGGTTCGGGGCGGTAGTGCTGCGCCACGTAGGCTTGCAGCCACTCAAGCTGCTCAGGGGCTAGCGGCACGTTCTCGACGGTTTCCCCGGCATCGAGCCAGCGTCCGGCCTCGTTGTAGGACAGTGTCACCGTCACCGGCACCGGCAGCGGCTCGCCGTCGCTGGACGTGGGCACGGCAGCCTGTCCGTCCTCCTCTGCCATGCGCCACAGCACGAACCAGCAGGGCGCGGTCGAAGTGAGGTTGAGGTAATAGCCCTCGGCCTCGTCGCGGAACAGCGTGACGGCGTAGCCCGGGTACAGCCAGCGCGCGCCGTGTTCGTCCTGCGCCAGGCAGTGGGGCACGGCACCGAACTCGCCAAGATCCGGCAGCACGGCATCGAGCTCCCATTTCCAGGGCTGCCAGCGGCTGGCCAGCGGCACGCGGCGCATCACCACGGCCATGGTCACGCCGGGCCGCCCGGCGGGCACGGCCTCGGGGGCCGGGTTGCCTGCAGCGAAGTCGGCTGGCGTGTCCATGGGGATCAGGTGTTTTGCACCACGATGCTGGGGAACTTGCTGGTCATGTCGCGGGCGCGGTCGGCCACCTTGACAGCCACCTTGCGCGCCATGGCCCGGTACAGCTCGGCGATCGGGCTGTCGGGGTCGGACACCACGGTCGGGCGGCCGGAGTCGGCCTGCTCACGAATGGAGCGGTTCAGCGGCATGCTGCCCAGCAGGTCCACGCCGTAGTCCTCGCACATCTTCTCGCCACCGCCTTCGCCGAAGATATGCTCGACGTGGCCGCAGCTCGGGCAGCAGTAGACGGCCATGTTTTCGACGAGGCCGAGGATGGGGATGCCCACCTTCTCGAACATCTTCAGGCCCTTCTTGGCATCCAGCAGGGCGATGTCTTGCGGCGTAGTAACGATTACAGCACCCGTCACCGGCACTTTCTGCGACAGGGTCAACTGGATGTCGCCGGTGCCCGGGGGCATGTCGACGATCAGGTAGTCGAGATCGTGCCAGTTGGTCTGGCGCAGCAACTGCTCCAGCGCCGAGGTCACCATCGGGCCGCGCCACACCATCGGGTTGTCCTGCTCTATCAGGAAGCCGATCGAGTTGGCTTGCAGGCCGTGGCCTTCGAGTGGCTCCATGGTCTGGCCGTCGGACGACTCCGGGCGGCCATCGATGCCCAGCATCATGGGCAGGCTGGGGCCGTAGATGTCGGC
Source organism: Cupriavidus sp. 8B (assembly GCF_054589115.1). Taxonomy (NCBI): domain Bacteria; kingdom Pseudomonadati; phylum Pseudomonadota; class Betaproteobacteria; order Burkholderiales; family Burkholderiaceae; genus Cupriavidus; species Cupriavidus sp. 8B. Next base: position 24,019 of record NZ_BAAILO010000500.1, read on the forward strand.
GTCGAGCATGCCCACGCGGGCGCCCTCGGCGGACAGCGCCAGCGCCAGGTTGACGGCGGTGGTGGACTTGCCCACCCCGCCCTTGCCCGACGCCACGGCGATCACGTTCTTGACGCCCGGCAGCAGCTTGACGCCGCGCTGCACCGCGTGGGCCACGATTTTCATGCTGACGGCCACGCTGGCATTGGTCACACCGGGCAACTGGCGCAGCGCATCCACCACCTGCTTGCGGATCGGCTCCAGCTGGCTCTTGCCGGGATAACCCAGCTCCACTTCCAGCGACACATCGCCGCCTTCGACCCGCACATTGCGAGCCGAACGGGTGGACACCAGATCCCGGCCCGTGTTGGGGTCGATCACGGTGCGCAGGACTTCGGTAACCTGGTCGACGGTGAGGCTCAAGACAATCTCCGCTACTGAATATGGGAATATGGGGAAGGCGCGTACTGTATCAAAGTATGAGCGAAGTGCAGCGCAAGGGTAGCGCGAGGATGGCAAGCCCATGATCCGCACGTGGAATTACACGCACTTACAACTGTCACAGCAACAGGCTTGTGCACCCGGCATCATCTCCTTATTGTAGTGCGCCAGGAACGCAAGCCCGGCGAATACGGTCCAGGGCCTTGTATTCACGTGTCTTCCGCGTTATTTCTAGTGGTATTGCACGCACCACTTCCAAACAGCCAAAAAATTCGTCCTGAAGGAGAAAGCATGAAACTCAAGCTTGTCAGCCTTGCCGTTGTGGCCACCCTTGCCGCCGGCTGCGCCACGGAACAAGGCACCCAGACCGCGGTCGGCACCGGCGTGGGCGCTGCAGTGGGCGCCGGCCTGGGCAACCTGATCGGCGGCAATACCACCGGCACGCTCGTCGGCGCGGCGGTTGGCGGGGCCCTGGGCGGGGCCACGGGTTACAACTGGAATGCGATCCGCGGCAAGCTGAGCAAGGACACCGCGGGCACGGGCACGCAGATCACCGAGCAGCCGGACGGCTCGCTCAAGCTGAACATCCCGAGCCAGGTGACCTTCGATACAGACAGCGCCAGCATCAAGCCGTCGTTCCGCTCGGTGCTGGACCAGGTCTCGCAGACCCTTGCCCAGCAACAAGACGTCTCCGCCACCGTGGTGGGCCATACCGACAGCACCGGCAACCCGAACTACAACATGCAACTGTCGCAGCGCCGTGCCCAGAGCGTCGCGACCTACCTGGGTGACCGAGGCGTTGCCCGGCCCCGCCTGGCAGCTGAAGGACGAGGCCAGACCCAGCCGGTCGCGGACAACGCCACCGAGGCCGGACGCACACAAAATCGCCGGGTCGAAATTTATTTGAAACCAATTCAGAGATGATGCGGTCATAGAAATAGGTACCGCTTGTCACCGTTGCTGGCTCGCGATGGGTGGCTGACCTCCCGGGCGGTACCTGATTTCTCCTCCTTTTCCGTTGTGGAAAGCTGCGCCGGCTCTGACCGGCGCTTTTTTTGTCCCCAGCTTACTGAGTGCGCTTTGCGTCACTAACCACCAGCCAAAGCCCTCTCTTCGCGCCACGCCCCTGAGCAGTGCACGCGCTCGCCGCCCCGCTTGTTAGAATAGCCCTCTCACGGTGCCCGCCCGACTTTGGCGGCGACGCCCCCGCCTTACCGTCCAACCCCCTCCTGACCGGCAATTTTTCCATGACCGCACGTCGCATCCTCGTTACTTCTGCCCTGCCCTACGCCAACGGCCAGATCCATATCGGCCACCTGGTGGAGTACATCCAGACCGACATCTGGGTGCGCTTCCAGCGCATGATGGCGAACGAGGTCTACTACGTCGGCGCGGACGACACGCATGGCACCCCGGTGATGCTGCGGGCCGAGAAGGAAGGCATTACGCCCAAGGAACTGATCGATCGCGTGTGGACCGAGCACAAGCGCGATTTCGACAGCTTCATGGTGTCGTTCGACAACTACTACAGCACCGACTCCGAGGAGAACAAGCAGCTCTCCGAGAAGATCTACCTGTCGCTGAAAGCCGAGGACCTGATCGCCGAGCGCGAGGTCGAGCAGTTCTACGACCCGGTCAAGAACATGTTCCTGCCGGACCGCTTCATCAAGGGCGAGTGCCCGAAGTGCGGCGCCAAGGACCAGTACGGCGACTCGTGCGAAGTCTGCGGCACGACCTACGTGCCCACCGACCTGAAAAACCCGTACTCGGTGGTGTCCGGCGCCACGCCGGTGCGCAAGTCCTCCGCGCACTACTTCTTCAAGCTGTCCGACCCGCGCTGCGAAACCTTCCTGCGCGAGTGGGTGGCCGACCTGGCCCAGCCGGAGGCGGCCAACAAGATGCAGGAATGGCTGGGCGCCGAAGGCGAGGCCTCCACCCTGTCTGACTGGGATATCTCGCGCGATGCGCCCTACTTCGGCTTCGAGATTCCCGGCGCGCCCGGCAAGTATTTCTATGTGTGGCTGGATGCGCCGATCGGCTACTACGCCAGCTTCAAGAACCTGGCCGAGAAGAAGGGCATCGACTTCGACGCCTGGGTGGGCCCGCACTCCACCGCCGAGCAGTACCACTTCATCGGCAAGGACATCCTGTACTTCCACACGCTGTTCTGGCCGGCGATGCTGCGCTTTTCGGGCTACCGCACGCCCACCAACGTGTTCGCGCACGGCTTCCTGACGGTGGACGGCGCCAAGATGAGCAAGTCGCGCGGCACCTTCATCACCGCGCAGAGCTATATCGACACCGGCATGAACCCGGAATGGCTGCGCTACTACTTCGCCGCCAAGCTCAACGCCAGCATGGAAGACCTCGACCTGAACCTCGATGACTTCATCGCGCGCGTGAACAGCGACCTGATCGGCAAGTACGTCAACATTGCCAGCCGCGCCGCCGGCTTCCTGGTCAAGCGCTTCGACGGCGTGGTGGACGAGGCCGCGCTGGCCCATCCGCTGCTCAAGCAGCTGCGCGAAGCCGCGCCGCAGGTGGCGCAGTTCTATGAAGGCCGCGAGTACAGCAAGGCGCTGCGCCTGGTGATGGAGCTCACGGATTCGGTGAACGCCTTCGTCGACACGGAGAAGCCGTGGGAGCTGGCACGCGACGAAAGCAAGCGCGCGGCCCTGCACGCGGCCTGCTCGGTCTCGCTGGAAGCCTTCCGCCTGCTCACCGTCTACCTCAAGCCGGTGGTGCCGCAGATGGCCGCCGGCGTGGAGCGCTTCCTCAATGTGGAGCCGATGGACTGGCGCGCGATCGACAAGCAACTGTCGGCTTCGCGCCCGGTGCAGCCATATTCGCACCTGATGACGCGCGTGGATGCCAAGCAGGTCGATGCGCTGCTGGCCGCCAACCGCGACTCGCTGCAGGCCACCGCGCCCGCCGGTGAAGCGGACGCTGGCGGCGCATCGATCGAGCCTATCGCCGACACCATCACCATCGACGACTTCTCCAAGATCGACCTGCGTGTCGCCAAGATCGTGGACTGCCAGAAGGTGGAAGGCTCGAGCAAGCTGCTGCAGCTCACGCTGGACCTGGGCGAAGGCAAGACCCGCAATGTCTTCTCCGGCATCCAGTCGGCCTACACGCCGGAACAGCTGGTGGGCAAGCTCACCGTGATGGTGGCCAACCTGGCCCCGCGCAAGATGAAGTTCGGGTTGTCCGAGGGCATGGTGCTGGCCGCATCGGCAGCGGATGAGAAGGCCACGCCGGGGCTCTGGATCCTGGAGCCGCACGAAGGCGCGGTGCCGGGCATGCGCATCGGCTAAGCGCATCGCCTAAGCGCATCGGCAGTCGCGGCGGTGGCAACCGCGACCGCCGCCGCCGGCTAACCGCCCTGCAGCTTCTCGTCGCTGCGCGAGGTGTGCGTCACCTTGCCGTCGGCGTTGAAATGCACGTTGAAGAACGCCTTCTCCTGCGAGCTTTCCCACCAGCGGTATCCCCACACCTCTTCCTTCTTGAGCGCGAAAGCTTCCACCTTGGTGGGCTTGCCTACCAGGCGGCGGATATCGTCGCGGCTCATGCCAGCGCGCACGCGCGCGAAGTTCTCCGCGGTCAGCACCTGCTCGATGGCGCGCACCGTGCCGTCGGCGCCGATCGTCACCATCCAGGTGGTGGCGCCCTCCGGGCCGCGCGGGTACTCCAGGCGACGGCCACCGTCCTCTTCTTCCCAGGTGATCTCCGGGCGCCCGGCCTGGCGGCGCACGTCTTCCTCGCTGGACTCGCCCACCACGATGCCCTTGAAGAGCTGGCTGTCGGGCTTGACCGAGTTCCAGGTGGCGCGCGCGGTGTCTCCCGCCTTCTTCATGGCTTCGTCGACCTTTTGCTGGTCGCACCCGAACAGGGCGAGCACGGAGGAAATCAGTCCCATGGCGGCAAGGCGTCGATAAGACGCGGCAGTGGCGGAGGTGGGGGGCACGCAAATCAAGGCGCTGCGCGCCTCAGGGCCGCGCAGGCGCGGGCGCGTCCGAGGCGGCGCCGCCCGGCTTGCTGGCCGGCGCTGCGTCCGTTGCAATGCTGTCGGTATCCTGGCTGGCATCGGTCTGGCTCCTCGCGGTTCCGGCGCGGTTGGACGCGCCCGTGAACAAATTACCCCAACTGTCGAAGCGGCGGTTGAACAGCACCGAAAGCCCGTTGATCGAGCCGCCCTTGGCAATCAGCGACCAGCGCCGCGAGAATGCCCAGGTCAGCTTGACCACATTGCTGGCGCTGGTCAGGCTCTGCTCGTAGCCCACCGAGATCTTCTCGGTCACGGCCTTGCCCACGCTGACCACCTGCTGGTCGTTAAGGCCGGCCGTGCTGGGCCCGATCGAAAACTCGTCGATGCCCAGATGCTGCACGATCCCCTTGCCCGCGCGCCCGCCCAGCATGCCCAGCGCGGCACCGCCCAGGGCCCCGGCGCTGAGTTGCTGCTGCTGTCCGGCCGCGGCGCCTTCCGCGCCGTAGCCGAACATCAGCCATGACAGCTTATCCTCCTCCGGCATATTCGGCTCGGACACCAGCTTGACGCGCGGCAGGCGTACCGTGCCGGTCACCTCCACCCCCGCCGCCACCTCCTGGTTGCGGCGCATGGCGCGGATATTGAGGTTGGGATTGTCCACCGGCCCGTTGAAATTGACGATGCCGCGCTCGATGTTGAGCTTGCGCCCGAACGCTTCATAGGTGCCGTCGGTCACGCGAATGGTGCCGGTGGCGCGCAGCGGCGTCAGCGGCGCGCTGCGCACGCCAAGCTGCCCGCCCAGGCGCAGGTCCGCGCCAGCGCCGCGGAAGCGGAAATTGTCGCCAAGGTCGAGCGTGAGGTCGATCAGCGGGCTGAAGCGGCTGGCCGGCTTGGCCTCCGGCACCGGCGTGGCCGCGGTCTTGATCTCGCGCTGGTCGCGCCGGCGCACCACCACCACGTCGTCGCCCAGCTCCGGGGCGCCGGCCTTGGGCAGGTCGAACAAGCCGCGATCCACGCGGAACTTGCCGCGGATCACGATCTGCCGGTTCTCATTGGCAATGCTGGCATCGCCGGAAATGATCAGCGTGCGCTCGGGGCTGGCAAAGAGCTGGAGCTTGTCGGCCACGATCTTGCCGGTCAGGTTGGGATCGGTGTCGCCCAGCTTCACATTGCCGGTGGCCACGATCTTGCCGTCGCCGCCACGGAACTCCACCTGCTTGAGCTCGATGGTGTTCTGGTCGAGCACCACGTGCACGATGCCATCGGTCAGCCGGATGCCCTCGTCGTACAGCGTAATGGCGATGCCGGTGCCGTCGATCGTGCCGGTAACGAGGGGCTGCCCGACGGTGCCCGCCAGCTGCAGGACTGCCGCCAGCTTGCCATCGAACGCGTATTGCGGGCCGCTCAGCGCCTCCAGCGACTTGATCTTCGGCACATCCAGCGCGACCTTGCCCGCCAGCGTGGACGCCGGCGTCACCGTCATCAGGCCCTGCTCCTGGATCAGCCCGGCGGACGCATCGACCACCACCTTGCCGACCCGCGCGGCCTGGATGCCGCCCCTCAGGTTGATGCGGCTGCCGGCAAACTCGGCGCGCAGCACGGATTCGCCCAGGCCCAGCGTGGTGTAGCCCCGCCCGGCGCTCACCGAGACGTCGCCGCTGCGCCGGCGCAGCTCGGCAAAGCCTGAGGCGGTCTCGGCCAGCGTGATGCTCCAGCGGCCGTCCAGCACCAGGTCCGAGCGCACCGGCGGCGCTTCGCCGGTCAAGGCCTCGGCCAGGCGCAGCACGTTGGCCATCTGCAGGCCATCCAGGTTGCCCTGGGTGCGGATGCGGCCGTGGTCGAAATCGAAGCTATCCACAGTCACGCGGGCGCGCTCGAACTGCAAGCCGGCCACGCCGAGGCGCACGCGCTGGTCCGCCACCTGCAGCTGCGTCGGTGCGATCAGCCGCACGTTGACCGTGCCGCGCTCCTCCAGGGTGAGGATGGTGCCCTTCCAGCCGGCCACCCCCTGCCAGGCGCCCTGCCCCGACAAGGCGAGTTGCATCGGCTTGTCGTGCAACGCGCCGGCCGCCTTCAGGTCGAAGGTGTGGCTGGCCTGGGTGCCGCTGAGCGTGGCATCGAGCGTGCGCAGCGTGGCGACCGGGCCGCGATAGTCGCGGGCATTCAGTTTCAGCGCGAGCGTGCCGTTCAGCCCCCCGCGCAACTCGGCGCTGCCGCTGGCGCTGGCCACGTGGTGCGGGCCGACCACCAGCGACTTCGCGTCATAGCTGGCCACGATCTCGGGCCGCGCCAGCGTGCCGGTGATGTCCGCGTCGAGCTTGAGCACGCCGGCCACGCCGAACTTGAGCCGGTCGAGCTGGGGCGCGTCCACGTGCAGCTTCAGGCGGTCGCCGCGCGCGCCAAAGCTGCCATTGAGCTGGGCCTGGTTGCCCGCCATCTCGAGCGTGGCCTGACTCGGCAGCAAGCGCTCGCCGTCCAGGCGCAGCTTGCCCTCGCCACGCATCGGCAGCCCCGCATAGACGCTGTCGCGCACCGCGAAGTCCAACGCCACGCGCGGCCCAGGCGCTAGCGTGCCGCTGGTGGTGAAGTCCGCATTGATGCGGCCCGCCGCCACCTCGGCGACGCGCGCCGGGTCGAAATTCGTCAGCTTGCCCTTGAAGGTGAAGGGCTGCTCGTCCTTGAGCGACAGTTTGCCGTCGGCGTTCAGCGTGCCTGCGCCGATGCCGGCGCGCAGCGAGGTCACCGTGACCGCCTCGCCGTCCATGTGCGCGTCGGCGAAAAGCTTGTACTCGCCGCCGGCCAGATCCAGCGCCACGCTCTGGCGGCCGGGCTCCATCCGCAAGCTCACCGGCCCGGACAGGCGCACGCGCTTCAGGCTGCCATAGAGGGCCTGCGGGTCGAGGTTGCGCACGTCGAGGTCGAAGCCGCCGCGGCTATCGCGCAGCGCGCCGCCGCCGCGGATCTCGCCGCCGCCAGCCAGCGCCACGTGCAGGTCGCGCACCGTCTGCGCCGCCTCGCTGACCTCGATATGCGCCTGCACCGATTCCACCGGCAGGCGCTCGGCGTCGAGCTTGCCGGCTTCGTGGTTGACGATGCGCACGTCGCCCGCCACGCGCAGGGGCGCGCTGTCGTGGGCGCTGCCAGGCTTGGCAGCGGGCGCGGAGGCGGGGGTGGCAACTGCCGCTGCCGATGCCGCCGGGGCGCTGGCCGCCGCGGCCGGCGCCGGTGCGGCCGCGCCATCCACCGGGCGCAACTCAACCTGCACGGAGAGATTGGCGCGCGGCGCCGACGGGCTGAACAAGCGCGGATTGATGTGCTCGCCGTTGACCAGCACATGGGTGAACGGGACCTTGCCAAACGGCGTCAGGTCCGCCTCGGCACGGCCGCGCAGGCGATCGCCGCTGGCTTCGGCTTGCGCGCGCAGGGCGGCAAGCGAGCCGCTCACATGGGCGCTGATGCTGAAGGATTCCTTCTGCCAGCTGCCCTCCAGCAGCGCGGCGCCGTTCAGCGCAAACGGCGCCTGGCCGGCGATCTGCGCATTGGCGGCCAGCTTGCCGTACGGCGTGACCAGCCGCTCCACGCTGACGCGGTGGCGTTGCCCGTCGGAATGCAGCGAGCCCGCCAGGTCGCTGAACACCATCTCGCTGGGCGTGGCCGGCGGCCCTTGCAGCCAGGCCAGGCGGTCCAGCGTGAGCGTATCCACGTCCAGCGCCAATGGCAGGTCGAGCGATTTGGGCAAGGTGGCGGGCGCGCTGTCAGGCGGTGACGGCGGCAAGCGCAGCGTGACGGCGCCAACGCGCAGCGAGCTGACATGCAAGCGGGTCGGTGACCAGCTCAACGCCCAACTGCCGTCGACACGGTCGACCGTCACCCGGGTCCCGCCGCTGGCAAACACCACATCGCGCAGCCGCAGGCCGTGGGCCACCGTGCCGCCTTCCAGCTTGCCTGACAAAGCGCCTGCGGACAGGCGCGTGGCCAGCGACCATAGCTGGCGCGTGCCGGCCTCCGTACGCAAGGCCAGGACCGCCGCCGCAACCCCCGCCAGCACCAGCGCCAGCAGCACCACCGCGCACCACGCCAGCCAGCGCCCGAAGCGCATGCGGCGCGGCCGCGCCGGCCCGGGCGGAACATCGCCGGGAGCGGGGACGGGAGGCATGTCGGGAATGCTCATGCGGCAAATGCCCTGCAGCTGCGTTGATTGAGGTCGCCGTGCTGGCGGCCGGGCCGCATCGCCGTGGTCGGAACGATCATCAGAACGCGACTCCCAGCGAGATATGCGGGCGGAACTGCTTTGCCTGGATGCCGTAGCCCACGTCGAGCTGCACCGGCCCCACCGGGCTGCGCCAGCGCGCGCCAATGCCCACGCCGTTGTAGAGCTTGACGCCCGTCAGGTTGTCGGTGGCCGTGCCCACGTCCCAGAAGATCGCGGCGCCCCAGTCATGCAGGAACCAGTACTGGTATTCCAGGCTCGCGGTGCCGAGGTACTTGGCCGGCAGCACGCTGGCGCCGTTGCGGGTGCCGATCGACTGATAGCCGTAGCCCCGGATCGAATCCGTGCCGCCCGCCCTGAAGCGCAGCGAGGCCGGGACCTTGGTGACGTCGCCGTTGGTGATATCCGCGCCCAGCTCCAGCCGGGCCACCACCAGGTCGCGCTTGCCCACCGGCACGTACTGGCGGATACGCCCGTACAGGCGGAAGAAGGTTTCGTCGCTCAGCATGTGCTTGGCGGCCACGCCCACCTGCGTGCTGATGACGTTGCCGCGACGCGGGAACACCGGGTTGTCCACGTCGCGCCGCGTCCAGGCAAAGGCGGGCACTAGCGCCCGGCTGAGCTGGCTGTCCTGCCCGAAGGGCTGGAGCTTGTCGTAGTAATAGTCCAGCGACATGGTGGTGTCGTACTTCTCGCGCGAGCGGGAGCGCTTCAGGCCCGTGCGCAGGCTGGTCAGGTCGGTGCTTTCCAGGTCGATGGTGCGTTCGTAGCTGGCGTAGGCGCTATTGCGGTACGTCTTGCTATCCGGCGGCATCGCGATCTCGCCGAACGCGTACTGGCGCTTTTGCTCGATGCGCGCCTGCGAGTCGAACACCCAGGCACGGTTGAACAGGTTGTAGTAAGCGTAGCGCCCTTCGACCTGGGCGCCGGTATCGGTCGTATAGCCCACGCCCGACGAGAGCCGATGGACGGGATACTCGCGCACCCGGACATACACGGGCACGGTCACCTTGTCGGCGTTCATGTCGACTTTTGGCTCGGCGCTGATGGCGGTGCTCGCTTCGGTGACTTTGCCCTCGGCCGTCGTTTCCTGCTCGCCAAGGTCGATCTGCACATTGGAGAAGTACGGCTGGTTCTGGATCGCGCGCTGGAATTCCAGCAAGCGCTCCACGCGGTACGGCTCGCCCTCATACAGCGGATTGACGTTGCGGATGATCTGCTCGGGATAGCGCCGCAGCCCGCTGATCTTCAGCCGCCCCATGCTGTAGGCCGGGCCGCTGGCAAAGCGCGCGCTCAGGTCCGCCGCGTGCTCGTCCGGCTCGATGCGGGCTTGCGAGCCGGTCAGGCGGGCGCCGTAGTAGGTATGGCTCTGCAGCGCCACCAGCGCATCTTCCTTGGCCTTGTCCCAGTCCGCCTGGCGAAACGGCGCGCCCACCGGCAGATCCCACTTGGCCCGGATTTCAGCGATCTGCTCCGGCGACTGGCTGACGGCCGGGCCGCTCACGCCCACGTTCACCGCACGAATCACCGTGCGCGCGCCCGGATCCACCGTGATGTGCACGGTGCGCTCGTCGCCGCTGCCGTCCACCTTGGTGGTGGTCTGCGGATCGAAATAGCCTTCGGTGGAGGTGAACTGGCGGACCTGCTCGCCAACCGTCTCGACCATGTAGTTGAACTGGTCGGGCGAGATATCGTCGCGGGTACGGTAGCGCGACAGGTCCAGGTGGTCCTGCAGGATTTCCTTGATCGGCTTGGGCGCATCCACCTCGACTTTATAAGCGGCGGCGGCGGGCCCCGCGGATAGCGCCAGGGCCGCCAGCAGCGGGCGCACCAGGCGGCGCAGCACGGCCGGCGCCACCGGCAGTCCGCCGGCAGGGGCGGCAAGGCCGGCGGGCATGGTGCGCGGGTTCCCTGGATCCATCCTCATCGATTGGTGCACGTCACGCAAAGTCGATATTTGACCACACCCGCGCGGCCGGCCTGTCCGGCGCCGCCAAAAAGACCGCCGCAACCGTCACCACAACCGCCACCACAACCGTCGCCGAACGCAAGGGCACGGGATGGAAACGGCAGAATCGCGCGCAATCCCGTTACCAGGCCCGCCGATACGGTAAAATCCTCGCTGTTTGTTAATTTCACCCTGTTTCCCGCCATGGCTGCCTACGAATCGGATATCACCCAGTTCCTGAAGTCGCTCAAGGACGAGCGCCCTTCCCTGGAAGCGGAACAACGCCAGGGCCGCGCCCTGCTGTGGGACAAGAGCCCGATCAACCTCGAAGAACGTGCCCGTGCCGACGCCTCGCGCGTGGCGCAAAAGCCGTACGTCTACTCGCTGGACTAAAGCCGCACCCGCCCCACCCGAGCGAGCGCCCCTAGATGAACCAGAGCGAGCAGGACAAGCTCAAGCCAGCAATCGAGCTGTCCAGCGTGACGCCCGAGCGGGATTCCACGCCGGCCGCCGTCGACGGCATGGCGTTCGCGCGCCTGTACGGCGAGCCCCTGTTCAAGCTGCCGCAGGACCTGTACATCCCGCCGGATGCGCTGGAAATCTTCCTGGAAGCGTTCGAAGGGCCGCTGGATCTGTTGCTTTACCTGATCCGCAGGCAGAACTTCAACGTCCTCGATATTCCGATGGCGCAAGTGACGCGCCAGTACCTCACGTATATCGAGCAGATCCGCAAGAGCAATCTTGAGTTGGCCGCCGAGTACCTGCTGATGGCCGCCATGCTGATCGAGATCAAGTCGCGGATGCTGCTGCCCGTGAAAAAATCCGACAGCGACGACGAAGAAGAGGATCCCCGCGCCGAACTGGTCCGCCGCCTGCTCGAATACGAGCAGATGAAGCTGGCGGCCATGCGCATCGACCAGGTGCCGCAGCTCGGGCGCGATTTCCTGCACTCCCAGGTCTACATCGAGCAGAGCATTGCGCCGCGCTTTCCCGATGTGGAAGTGGTCGACCTGCAAGCCGCGTGGGCCGACGTGATCAAGCGCGCCAAGCTCAACCAGCACCACAAGATCTCGCGCGAGGAACTCTCCGTGCGCGAGCACATGAGCCACATCCTGCGCCGCCTGCAGCATTCCCGCTTCATGGAGTTCAGCGAACTCTTTGAAGACGCAGTGCGCTCCGGCAAGGGCGTGCCGGTGGTGGTGGTCAACTTCATCGCCATGCTTGAGCTATCGCGCGAAGCCCTGGTAGAGATCACCCAGGCCGAACCCTTCGCGCCGATTTATGTGCGATTGGCGTACATTCCCAGCTAAGCCGCACCAATGGCGCCGCCCGCCTCGGGCCACATGCTCTACAATCCGCCGACAATCGGCGCCACCTAGAGCACCGGACCGGCCTCCCGGCGCACATCGCCCCGGGGCACTCCTACCACGACCAGCACACCAACTTCATGAAAGTCATTTCCTCCATTCACGAGTTGCGGGACCAGTTGCGCGGACAGAACCGGGCGGCCTTCGTGCCGACCATGGGCAACCTGCATGAAGGGCACCTGTCGCTGATGCGCCTGGCGCGCCAGCACGGTGACCCGGTGGTCGCGTCGATCTTCGTCAACCGGCTGCAGTTCGGTCCCAATGAGGATTTCGACAAGTACCCGCGCACGCTGCAGGACGACATCGAGAAGCTGCAAAAGGAAGGCGTCTACGTGCTGTTTGCGCCCACCGAGCGTGACATGTACCCGGAGCCGCAGGAATACCGCGTGGAGCCGCCGCACGACCTGGGCGACATCCTGGAAGGCGAATTCCGACCCGGCTTCTTCAAGGGCGTGTGCACGGTAGTGATGAAGCTGCTGTCGTGCGCGCAGCCGCGCGTCGCCGTGTTCGGCAAGAAGGACTACCAGCAACTGATGATCGTGCGCCGCATGGTCCACCAGTTCGCGCTGCCGATCGACATCATCCCCGCCGAAACCGTGCGCGCCGAAGACGGCCTAGCCCTGTCCTCGCGCAACCGCTACCTCACGCCCGACGAACGCACCGAAGCCCCGGTGCTCTACAAGACGCTGCACGAAGTCCGCGACACCGTCCTGGCCGCCAACAGCGCCAGCGCCGACCTCGCCGCCATCGAAGCCAGCGCCAAGGCCGCCCTGCAAGCCCGCGGCTGGCAACCCGACTACGTATCCATCCGCAAGCGCGTAGACCTGCAAGCACCCACCCGCGAAGAATACGTAGCAGGCGAACCGCTGGTCATCCTGACCGCAGCAAAACTCGGCGCGACAAGGCTGATCGACAACCTGGAAATCTGACGAAATCGAGGCCTGAACGACCCAGGCCTCGAATGGTCACCCCTGTCACCCATGTGAGTGAACTCGCACTGCAACCGTGCGATGACACATCGCACCCATTCGTCGAAGCCGTGTGACCCGCCCCCAGGCGGGGAACACCCCAGCGCGATGCGAAGCGAGCCGTGAAGGTGTGCCAGGGCCGTATGGGTGGTGAAACCGCAGTTGCTTTTGATCTTAAGTCGTTGAATTTGACTGCAACTGCTTAACTTCAAACTTCAAGGTCAAAAGCTGAAAGTCAAAGGCAGTTTCACCTCCCCTGCGGGGAGGCGACCTACTTTCTTGTCTCGCCAAGAAAGTAGGCAAAGAAGGCGACCCGGATGGGGCGAA